>NZ_JBFAMR010000011.1:0-163795 GCF_040656595.1 Actinoplanes sp. NPDC049802 | reverse complement strand
CCGGCAGCCGCGTCGCGAGAAAGCCGGACCCAGTGGCCCGTGCGGCGCCAGCCGCCCGGGCCGGATCGTGCGGCGCCAGCCGCCCGATCAGGCTCAGCCCGGCGGTCGCGGCGCGGGCGGGAGTGGGCAGGGGCTCGCGGGGAGCGGGCGGGACGGTGGTGGTGCCTTTGGGGACGGTCCGCCGCGTACCGGAGACGGGTTGTCGGGAAGCACGTGCCTGGTGCCGGCTTGCGGGGGTGACCGGTGACTGGGCCGGGAGTGAGACCCGGGGTGCCGGGTGAGCGCCGGTGCCGGGTGAGGGGGGTGGGGCTACGTGGGGAGGTGGCGGGCGACGGTGGCGACCAGGTCGGCGGCGGCGTAGGGCTTGTCGAGGAAGTCGTCGCAGCCGGCTTCGAGTGCGGCCTTCTGGTCCTGGGGGAGGACGCTCGCGGTGACCGCGACCACGTGGGGTTTGGGCTGGTCGTGGGCGGCGAGTTCGCGCGCCAGGGTGAGGCCGTTGCCGTCGGGCAGGTTGAGATCCAGCAGGATCAGGTCGAAATCGCCGCCGGCCAGGCGATCGCGGGCGGCGGCCAGGGTTTCGGCGTCGACCAGTTCGGCGTCGCGGACGGCGGGTATGCCGGCACGGGCGAGGACCGCTTTGACGAGCATGCGGTTCAGTTCCTCGTCCTCGACCAGGAGGATGCGGTGGGGTGCGCTCACGGGTGGGTCCTCACGGTTGGGAGTCGGGTGGCGGTACGGCGTTGCGGAGTTCGACGGCGACCGGGCCGGCCGTGAACCGGCTGGTCCGGGGTGGGGCGGGCGGTAACGGCGACGGCGCGCGCCCGGCCGGGTGGGTGTGCAGCAGCGGGGGCAGGCCCTCCCAGCCGTTGCCGGTCATCGCCTCGGCGACGGCGCTGCCGGTCATCGCCTCGGCGACGGCGCTGCCGGCCATCGCGGTGGCGATCAGGGGCGTGGCGTTGCCGGAGGCGAGTGCGGCGGCGCTGAGACCGAGAACCGGGGTGTGCCGTCCGGACGGGTCCTGTTCGATGGCGGCGAGCAGGCTGAAACCGTCCTCCTCGGGCGACTGCATGTCGCAGACGATCAGGTCGAAGCTCTCCCGGCGGCTGCGGGCCAGCCCGTCGCGCCCGTCGGCGCAGGCCACCACGTCGGCGCCGCCGGCGCGCAGGCCCTCCTCGATGGCGTGCAGGACCGTGTCGTCGTGGTCGACCACCAGCACGCGCGGCGCCGGGCGGGCCGCGATGACATTCGCCAGGGCGCTGAGCAGGGCCGTCTGGTCGACCGGTTTGACGAAGTAGTCGTGGGCGCCGAGGGCCAGTCCGGCGGGCGCCTCGTCCAGGATGCTGGCGAAGAACACCGGGATGGAGCTGAGCCGGTCGTCCGACTTCAACCGGCGGATCACCTCCCAGCCGTCGATGCCGGGCAGGGTGACGTCCAGCACCACGGCGTCGGGGCGGTGTTCGCGGGCCAGCGCCAGGCCGCTCTCGCCGGTGCCGGCCACCTCGACCCGGTACCCGGCGTTGCCGAGCTGGGTGCGCATCAGCTCGGCGGACTGCGGGTCGTCCTCGATGAGCAGCACGTACGGCCCGGGGCCGGCGGCGCCGGACGAGGCAGCCACCGGTGCGGCCGGCAGCATCACGGTGAACTCGCTGCCATGGCCCGGCTCGGAGGTGAGCGTGATCTCACCGTGGTGGGCGGTCACCAGCCGGCGGGTCAGCGCCAGTCCCAGACCGGTGCCGGAGTGCCGGTGACTCGGGTCGCCGACCTGCTGGAACTCTTCGAAGACCCGTTCCAGGTCGTCGGTGGCGATGCCTACCCCGGTGTCGGCCACGGTGACCCGCACCCGGTCGCCGTCGGCTCGCGCGGTGACCGTGACCGTGCCGTCCTCGGGGGTGAACTTGACCGCGTTGGACAGCAGGTTCTCGACGATCTGGCGGAACCGCAGCCGGTCGGCGAGCGCGGTGACCGGCGACAGTTCGGTACGCACGGTGAGGCGTTTGCCGGCGAAGAGCGGGGTCAGCGAGGTGAGCAGGTCCTCGATCGCGGTGTTCACCCGTACCGGGGTGGGCCGCAGCTCCAGCCGGCCGGCCTCCACCTTGCTCAGGTCCAGGATGTCGTTGATCAGGCCGAGCAGGTGGCGGCCGCTGCCGTGGACGTGGTCCACCCAGTCGGCGGGCACCAGGCGGCGGTCGCCGACGGGTTCCTCCAGCCGCATCAGATCGCTGAACCCGATGATCGCGTTGAGCGGGGTGCGCAGCTCGTGGCTCATGTTCGCCAGGAAGTCGCTCTTCGCCTGGCCGGCCCGGGTGAGCGCGGCCACCGAGGCGCTCAGCTCGGCGGTGATCGCCTGACGTTCGGCCAGTACCCCGGCGTGCCCGCCCAGGTCGGCGAGCAGGCCCAGGTCGTCCTCGCTGAACAGGTTCCGGTGCCGGTTGAACAGCAGGATCGCGCCCTCGACGTCCGGCGGCGCCCGCATCGGCAGCACCCGGACGAAGTCGTCGGCCAGCCCGGCGCCGAAGTGGGCGACCAGGCCGGGCCCGTGTTCGCGGATCCGCACCGGGATGCCGGGGCGGGGCAGCGGGCCGTCGATCGGCGGTCCGGCGTCGGGCAGGTCCGGTCCGGCGTAGGCGATCCGGTGGTAGGTCCGGTCCGCGCCGGGCAGCAGGACGGCCACCGCGTCGGCGCCGGTCTCCACCCGCATGATCTCGGCGTACGTCTGCCAGACCCGTTCCGGCGAGTCGGCCGGCGCCCGCAGCAGCCGTTCGGTGACCGACTGGGCGGCGAGCGCCGAGAAGTGCCGCCGCAACCGGCGGGGCGGCTGGAAGGCGACCAGGTAGCCGAGCGCGCTGCCGAGGGCGACGACCACGCTGAGCGCCCGCTGCGGCGAGTCACTGGGCCCGAACCGCAGCAGGATCACCAGGCCGAAGACCACGGTGGCGCCGGCCGCGTTCATCAGGCGGGCCCGGTTCGCGCCGGTACGGCCACGCGCCTCGCCGTAGAGCAGCCCCGCGGCGATCAGCTCGACCCCGAGGAAATAGAGCGCCGCGGCGAGCCGGGCCCAGAGCGGCAGCGGCCGGGGCAGGACCGCGAGGAGGGCGAGGACCAGGAAATAGGTGAGCAGCACCACGGTGGTCAGGACGCGGGGCACCGACCGCAGCCGCCCGGCCAGGCGCAGCGTGAGGTACGGCTGGGCCAGCAGTGCCGCCGCGTTGGCGATGTTCACCCAGTTCGGCAGGGTGCCGTGGGCCAGTCGCAGCAGGTCGACGCAGAGCGCCACCAGGAAGGGGGCGAAGACCAGGGCGACGTCTCGTTGCAGCGGGTCGCGCCGGCGGGCCCAGGCGAGCAGCGCGCGCAGGAAGAGCACCGCGAAGGTGATCTCCGCGGCGAGCAGGACGGCCCGGGTCCACTCGAGTCTCATTTCACGATTTATCGTACCTATCCTGCCGGACCGGAGGGGCCACACCGGTCTCCTGAACGATCGATACGCTAGGGCCATGCAGCGATGGCGGGGGTTGGAGGCGGTTCCCTCCGGGTGGGGCCGCTCGGTCGTGACGATCGGGGTCTTCGACGGCGTGCACCGTGGCCACCAGGCGATCATCGGGCACGCGGTGAAACGGGCCCGCGACGCCGGGCTCCAGTCGGTGGTGATGACCTTCGACCCGCACCCGGCCGAGGTGGTGCGGCCCGGCTCGCATCCGGCCGTGCTCACCGAGCCGGTCCGCAAGGTCGAGCTGATCGAGGCGCTCGGCGTCGACGCGCTCTGCGTGGTGCCGTTCACCCCGGCGTTCTCCCACCTGACGCCGAACGAGTTCGTTCACGACGTGCTGGTCGAGTCCCTGCACACCGCGGTCGTGGTGGTCGGCGACAACTTCCGGTTCGGGCACAGGGCCGCCGGCGACGTGGGGCTGCTCGAGTCGCTGGGGCGCACGTTCGGGTTCACCGTGGAGGACGCGCCGCTGGTGTCCGAGGACGGGCTGGTGTTCTCCTCGACGTACATCCGCAGTTGTGTCGACGCCGGGGACGTGCGGGCCGCGGCGGCCGCGCTCGGCCGGCCGCACCGTCTGGCCGGCGTGGTGGTCCGCGGCGATCAGCGGGGGCGCGAGCTGGGCTTCCCGACGGCCAACCTGATGGCGCACCGGTACGCCGCAGTGCCCGCCGACGGAATCTACGCCGCCTGGCTGACGCGCGGCGGCGAGTTCGGCGTTCGGCGGCCGGCCAGCGTTTCGATCGGCACCAATCCCACATTCTCCGGCCGGGAGCGCCGGGTGGAGGCGTACGTTCTGGACTTCGAAGGTGATCTGTACGGCGAGCGGGTGAGCCTCGATTTCGTGGCACACCTCCGTGAGCAGCGCAGATACGACGGGATCGAGCCGTTGATCGCGCAGATCCAGGCCGATGTCGAAGAGACCCGGAGGCTGCTGAGTTGACCCCCTGGTAGGGTGGAAACGTCGTTGGAATATCCGACACCGGTCCCGCCTGCCTGCCCGACGCCGCGGGTCGCGGGGTAACCGTGAAATCGGCAACACAGAAGTTTTGGAGAACATGGCGCTCGATCAAGAGACCAAGAACAAGATCATGGGTGAGTACGCGACCAAGGAGGGCGACACCGGTTCGCCCGAGGTTCAGGTCGCCATGCTCACCAAGCGGATCGCCGACCTGACCGAGCACCTCAAGGTGCACAAGCACGACCACCACAGCCGTCGTGGCCTGCTGCTCCTGGTCGGTCAGCGCCGCCGTCTGCTGAACTACGTGCAGAAGAAGGACATCGCCCGCTACCGGACGCTCATCGAGCGTCTCGGCCTGCGCCGATAGTTTGACCGGGGGAGCGTCTCACGGGTCGCTCCCCCAGGATTTCCACCCCACGGACCCGCGCGGATCACACCGTCCAGCACCGGTCCTCGGTAGTGGTTCCCAGGCACGTCTCTCCTGGGCACTTCGATCGAAGACCGGCTCGACTGAATCTCGCGCTGTTGACCGCCGGGTCCTCGACGAAGGAGTACCGCACTTCATGACAGAGCAGAACAACGCTCTCGGCAACGAAACCCGTACGGCCGTCATCGACAACGGCTCGTTCGGCACCCGGGAGATCGTGTTCTCCACCGGCCGCCTCGCACAGCAGGCCGCCGGCTCCGTGATCGTCCAGCTGGGCGACACCACAGTCCTCTCCGCGACCACCGCCAGCAAGCAGCCGAAGGACCACTTCGACTTCTTCCCGCTGACCGTCGACGTCGAGGAGCGGATGTACGCCGCGGGCCGCATCCCGGGCTCGTTCTTCCGGCGGGAGGGCCGCCCCTCCGAGGACGCCATCCTCACCTGCCGCCTGATCGACCGGCCGCTGCGCCCGTCCTTCACCAAGGGCCTGCGCAACGAGGTCCAGGTCGTCGAGACCATCCTCGCGCTGGACCCGGCCCACCCGTACGACGTGGTCGCGATGAACGCCGCGTCGATGTCCACCAAGCTCTCCGGCCTGCCGTTCAGCGGCCCGGTCGGCTCGACCCGGGTCGCGCACGTCGACGGCCAGTGGGTCGCGTTCCCGACCATCGAGGAGCTGGAGCGCGCCACCTTCGACATGGTGGTCGCGGGCCGTACCCTGCCGGACGGCGATGTCGCGATCATGATGGTCGAGGCCGAGGCCACCCCGCACGCGGTCAAGCTGATCGCCGGTGGCGCCACCGCCCCGACCGAGGAGATCGTGGCCGGTGGCCTGGAGGCCGCCAAGCCCGCGATCCGTGAGCTGTGCCGGGCGCAGAGCGAACTGGCCGAGATCGCCGCCAAGCCGGTCGCCGAGTTCCCGGTCTTCCTGGACTACCAGGATGACGTGCTGGCCGCCGTCTCCGACGCGGTCCGCGGCGAGGTCGCCGAGGCTCTGAAGATCGCCGGCAAGCAGGAGCGCGAGGAAGCCCTCGACCTGGTCAAGGCGAAGGCCCACGAGCTGCTCGACGAGCGGTTCGAGGGTCGCGAGAAGGAGGTCTCGGCCGCCTTCCGCTCGATCACCAAGTCCGAGGTCCGGCAGCGGGTGCTGCGCGAGCAGGTCCGCATCGACGGCCGCGGCCCGCGTGACATCCGCCCGCTGACCGCCCAGGTCGGCGTGCTGCCGCGGGTGCACGGCTCGGCGCTGTTCGAGCGCGGCGAGACCCAGATCCTCGGCGTCACCACGCTGAACATGCTGCGCATGGAGCAGGCGCTGGACACCCTGGCGCCGGAGAAGACCAAGCGCTACATGCACAACTACAACTTCCCGCCGTACTCGACCGGTGAGACCGGCCGGGTGGGCTCGCCGAAGCGCCGCGAGATCGGCCACGGCGCCCTGGCCGAGCGGGCCCTCGTGCCGGTTCTGCCGTCGCGCGAGGAGTTCCCGTACGCGATCCGCCAGGTGTCCGAGGCCCTCGGCTCCAACGGCTCCACCTCGATGGGCTCGGTCTGCGCCTCGACGCTGGCCCTGCTCAGCGCCGGTGTGCCGCTGAAGGCCCCGGTCGCCGGCATCGCCATGGGCCTGATCTCGGACGAGGTCGACGGCAAGACGCAGTACGTCGCGCTGACCGACATCCTGGGCGCCGAGGACGCGTTCGGTGACATGGACTTCAAGGTCGCCGGCACGGCTGAGTTCGTCACCGCCCTGCAGTTGGACACCAAGCTCGACGGCATCCCGTCGGACGTGCTGGCCGGCGCGCTGGAGCAGGCCCGTGAGGCCCGCGCCACGATCCTCGCCGTGATGACCGCCGCGATCGAGGGCCCGGCCGCGATGAGCGAGCACGCCCCGCGGGTCACCACCGTGAAGATCCCGGTCGACAAGATCGGTATGGTGATCGGCCCCAAGGGCCAGACCATCAACGCGATCCAGGACGAGACCGGCGCCGACATCTCCATCGAGGACGACGGCACCATCTACGTCGGCGCGACCAACGGCCCGGCCGCCGAGGCCGCGGTCGAGCGGATCAACGCGATCGCGAACCCGACCCTGCCGAAGGTGGGCGACAAGTTCCTCGGCACCGTGGTGAAGACGGCCGCGTTCGGCGCGTTCATCTCGCTGCTGCCCGGCCGTGACGGCCTGCTGCACATCTCCAAGGTGGGCGACGGCAAGCGGGTCGACAAGGTCGAGGACTTCCTCAACGTCGGCGACAAGGTCGAGGTGTCCATCGCGGACATCGACGCGCGCGGCAAGATCTACCTGGACAAGGTGCGCCCGGAGGGCGAGGAGGCCCCGGCCGCCGCGGCCGCGCCCGCCGAGGGCCGTCCGCCGCGCGAGGAGCGTGCTCCCCGCGAGGGTGGCGGCGAGCCCCGGCGTCGCCGGTCGCGCCCGGCCGGTGGTGAGCGTGGAGAGCGTCGCGACTAAGTGACGAAGCTTTCCGGCGGGTCGGCCGAGAGGCCGGCCCGCGTCTCTACCCGCACCCTGCAGGACGGCGTCAAGAAGACCCTCCTGCCCAGTGGACTGCGCGTCATCACCGAGGCGATCCCGACGACCCGCAGCGCCGCGCTCGGCATCTGGGTCGGGATCGGATCCCGTGACGAGACGCCCGCCCTGCACGGCGCCTCGCACTTCCTGGAGCACCTGCTCTTCAAGGGCACCCACAAACGCACCGCCCTGGACATCTCCTCGCAGATCGAGGCGGTCGGCGGCGAGACCAACGCCTTCACCACGAAGGAGTACACCTGCTACTACGCGCGGGTGCTCGACGCCGATCTGCCGCTGGCGGTGGACGTGCTGGTCGACGCGGTGGCCGACTCGATCCTCGACCCGGCGGACGTGGAAACCGAACGTGGCGTGATCCTGGAGGAGATCGCCATGCACGAGGACGAGCCCGGTGACGAGGTGCACGACGTCTTCGCCGAGGCGATCTACGGGGACCATCCGCTCGGGCGGCTGATCTCCGGCACCCCCGACTCGATCAGCCCGATGACCCGGGACCAGATCAACCGCTTCTACCGGCGCCGCTACACGGCGCCGGAGATCGTGGTCGCCGCCGCCGGAAACCTCGACCACGCCACGCTGGTCCGGCTGGTTCGCAAGGCCCTGGCGGGCACCCCGCTGGACACCGGGCCGGCCGCACCGGCTCAGCCGCGCGTGGGCGACAAGAGGGTACGCGTACGCGCAGCCCGTAACGTCGTCCTGCACCGCGACACCGAGCAGGCGCACATCGTGCTCGGCGGCCCCGGGGTGGGCCGGCACGACGAGCGGCGGTTCGCGCTCGGCGTGCTCAACAACGTGCTCGGCGGAGGCATGTCCAGCCGTCTCTTCCAGGAGATCCGGGAGAAGCGCGGCCTGGCCTACTCGGTCTACTCGTACTCCGGCCAGTACGCCGACAGCGGCCTGATCGGCGTCTACGCGGGTTGTGCCCCGGCCAAGTCCCGTGAGGTGCTCGACCTGATCCGGGCCGAGCTGGACCGGGTCGCCGCCGACGGCATCACGCCGGAGGAGCTGATCCGTGGCAAGGGCATGGCGAAGGGCTCGTACGTGCTGGGCCTGGAGGACACCGGCTCGCGGATGAGCCGGCTCGCCAAGTCGGAGCTGCTGCACGGCGACCTGATGGGTGTCGACGAGTTGCTGACCCGGGTGGACGCGGTGACCCTCGACGAGGTCGGCGCGGTCGCCACGGACCTGCTCGCCCAGCCGATGTCGCTGGCCGTCGTGGGTCCCTTCGACGAGGATGAATTACCCGCCTAGCAAGCCGCCGTTCTACCCTTGGTCACCGTGACGACGCTGGAGACCCCGCCCGATACCCCCGCCACCCCGCCGCCACCGGATCTTCGGAGGCGGCGGGCCCTGGGGATGCTGATCTGGGCGGTGGTCTTCGCCGTCGGGGTGTATTTCGTCGGAGTGCCGACCAGCGACCCGCTCATCGCGTTCGGCTGGCTGTGGCTGGCCACCATCGCCTGGCGCAACCACGAGCCGTGGCGCACCCATCTGCGGTTCCTGCGCGACTGGCTGCCGATCTGCCTGCTGCTGGTGATCTACAACGTGTCCCGGGGTTTCGCCGACCGGTTCTTCGAGCCGCACGTGACCGAGCTCATCGCGTTCGACAAGTGGATGTTCGGTGGGGTCACCCCGACCGAGTGGCTGCAGGAGCACCTCTACCAGCCGGGCGTCGTGCAGTGGTGGGAGGTGGTCGTCTCCCTGATCTACTTCTCGCACTTCCTGACCATGCCCACCGTCGCCGTGGTGCTGTGGATGCAGAACCGCGAGCAGTGGGCCCGATTCATGCGCCGCTGGTTCACCCTCTGCGTGCTGGGCCTGATCACCTACTTCCTCTATCCGGCGGCGCCGCCGTGGTGGGCCGCCCTGCCGGAGCACGGCTCGCTGATCGAGGCGATCCGGATCTCCACCAACGGCTGGAAGGCGATCGGGCTGGAAGGCGCCGGCAACACGTTGAACGCGTTGCAGATCGAGGCGTCCAACCCGGTCGCCGCGATGCCCTCGCTGCACACCGCCTTCGCCTTCATGTCCGTCGTCTTCTTCCTGCCGGTGGTCCGCAGACGGTGGTGGCCGCTGCTGTTCGCGTACCCGCTGTCGATGACCTTCACGCTGGTCTACACGGCCGAGCACTGGGTGATCGACGTGCTGGTCGGATGGGCGTACGTCGGGGTGGTGTTCCTGGTGGTCGGCCTGGGCGAGCACTGGTGGGCCGACCGCCGGCGTACGTTAAGTTGACGGTGTGACTGACCTGCCTGAAACCATTCGTGTCGGTGTTCTCGGCGCCCGGGGCCGCATGGGCCTCGAGGTGTGCAAAGCGGTCGACGCCGCCGAGGATCTCGCCCTGGTCTCGATGATCGATCAGGGTGAGGAGCTGTTCCAGGCCTCGTCCGCGGGCGCGCAGGTTCTCGTCGACTTCACCAACCCCGACGTCGTGATGGACAACCTGCGTTGGGCCGTCGAGCAGGGCATCAGCGTGGTGGTGGGCACCTCCGGCTTCACCGAGGAGCGGCTCGACCGGGTGCGCGGCTGGCTGGCGGGCAAGCCCGGCGTCGGCGTCCTGATCGCGCCGAACTTCGGGATCGGCGCGATCCTGATGATGCAGTTCGCCGCCCGCGCGGCCCGCTGGTTCGACTCGGTCGAGATCATCGAGCAGCACCACCCCCGCAAGCTCGACGCGCCCAGCGGCACCTCGATGCACACCGCCAAGGTGATCGCCGAGGCCCGGGCCGAGGCGAGGTGCGCCCCGATGCCGGACGCCACGAAGGACGAGCTGGAGGGCGCCCGTGGCGCCGAGGTCGACGGGATCCGGGTCCACTCGATCCGGGCCGCCGGCCTGGTCGCCCATCAGGAGGTGCTCTTCGGCACCACCGGCGAGACGCTGACCATCCGGCACGACTCGCTGGACCGGTCGTCGTTCATGCCGGGCGTGCTGCTCGCCGTCCGCAACATCCTGGGCCGGCCGGGCCTGACGCTCGGCCTGGACCCGCTGCTGGCGGACTAGGGTCCGGGCGGATGTCTCCTTACGAGACGGGCTCCTGGGCCGTCAGCGACACGTGCAGCCGGATCTGGGGTACGAGCAGGTCCTCGACGTCGAGGGCGCGGCCCGCCCCGTCCGGCTCCCAGCCGGTCGAGCCGAGGAACTTGCGCATCACCTCGTCGGCGTCGTAGACCCAGGCCACCGCGGTGTGGAAGCCGTCGTCACGCCAGTTGTCGACGGCGGCGGCGAGCAGCCGGCTGCCGTGGCCGCGCCGGCCCCAGCGCGGCTCGATCAGCAGGTCGGTGACGGCCGCGACGTCGTCGGCCAGCGGCGGCTCCTCGGGCGCGAGGGCATGCTCGTCGGCCGGGCCGGAGGCCGCGAACCCGACCACGTTCGCCGTGTTCTCCCCCTGCTCGACGGCGATCAGCACCCGGTGCCGCGCGGACGGGGAAGCGGTGATCGCCTCGGTCCATCCGCGGGCCAGATAGCCCTCGTCCAGACTGGCCAGCACGTGTGCCGGGAACATCCGCCGGTACGCGGTACGCCAGGTGGACAGCTGGATGCGCGCGATCTCTCCCGCGTCCTCGGGACGGGCGGGACGGACGAAGCCGAGTGCCATGGCGGCAACTCTGTCATACCCCGCGTCTAGTCTCTCTCCACGATGGCCGTGTCCGAATCACTCTCCGTTTCCCAGGCCCGCCGGATCACGCTGGCGGCCCAGGGCTTCACCGACCCCAGGCCCGGCGGCGCCACCGATCTGCGCCACCTGCGCCGAGTGCTGCGCCGGCTGCACCTGATCCAGATGGATTCGGTGAACGTGTTGCAGCGCGCCCACTTCATGCCGCTCTACAGCCGGCTCGGGCCGTATCCTTCCGGGCTGCTGGAGCGGGCCGCCTACCGCCGTCCCCGCGAGCTGTTCGAGTTCTGGGGCCACGAGGCGTCGCTGATCCGCTCCGACCTGCAGCCGCTGTTCCGCTGGCGGATGGCGCGGGCGCACGAGTTCGCCTGGGGCAACATGCGGCGCGTCGCCGTGGAGCAGCCCGATCTGGTCGCCTGGGTGCTCGACGAGGTGCGCGACCGCGGGCCGGTCACGGCCGCCGAGATCGAGCACGACGCGCCCCGCGGCAAGAACCAGTGGGGGTGGAACTGGTCGGTCGTCAAGCAGGCTCTCGAGTGGCTCTTCTACACCGGTCAGGTGACCGCCGCCGACCGCACCACGTCCTTCGCCCGCCGCTACGACCTGCCCGAGCGGGTGCTGCCGGCCGAGGTGCTGGCCGCGCCCACCCCGGCGCCGGAGGAGGCGTTCCGGGCCCTGGTCGAGCTCTCCGCCCGGGCCCTGGGGGTGGCCGCCGAGGCCGAGCTGCGTGACTACTTCCGCCTTCCCCTGCAGCCGTGCCGGCAGGCGATCGCCGAGCTGGCCGAGGCCGGGGTGCTGCGCCCGGTGACGATCCCCGGGTGGAAGACGGCGTGGCTGCACCACGAGGCGAGACTGCCGCGCCGGGTCACCGCCGCCACCCTGGTGAGCCCGTTCGACCCGCTCATCTGGGAGCGGGCGCGGACCGAGCGGCTGTTCGGCATGGCCTACCGGATCGAGATCTACGTGCCCAAACCCCAGAGGCTGTACGGGTATTACGTGCTCCCGTTCCTGATGGGCGAGCGGTTCGCGGCCCGGCTCGACCTGAAAGCCGACCGCAAGACCGGTGAGCTGCGGATCCCGGCCGCCTGGCGGGAGCCCGGGGCGGACCCGGAGGAGACCGCGCCGGCGCTCGCCGCCGAGCTGCGCAGGCTGGCCGGCTGGCTGGGCCTCGGCACGGTCACGGCACCGGAGCGGGGCGACTTCACCGGCCCGCTGGCGAGCGCGCTGCGGGACAGCGCCGCGGGTGTACCGTGACGGCCATGAGTGCCGCCGCCCAGCCGCCCCCCTGGCTGGCCGATCAGCCGACCCAGGGTCCCCCGGTGCCGCCCGAGTGGTTCGAGTACGGATATGCCCGGCCGGACCGGCTGACCCGCCTCGTCAACCGTGTCTCGGCGCGTTCCCCGATCTGGCTGGCCCCGCTCGCGATCCTGGCCTGCACCGGTGGCGCGGTCGGTTACACGCTGCTCACCGACCCGACCACGGCGCAGGCCGGTGATCCGCCGTCCTGCCTGCTCAAATACCTCACCGGCTTCGTCTGCCCCGGGTGCGGCGGGACCCGGGCGGCGTGGTTCCTGCTGCACGGCGACCTGCCGGCGGCCGCCCGGCACCATCTGGTGTTCGTCTTCGCGGTGCCGTTCCTGATCTATCTGTACGTGGCGTGGGCCGGGCGCCGCCTGTTCCGCCGGAGTCTGCCCGAGTTCTCGGTCAGTCCGGCCGCCATGATCGCATTCATGGCGGTCTGGGGTGTGTGGAGCATCCTGCGTAACCTCCCCTGGGCGCCGTTCACCGCTTTCTACGTGTGAGCGGGGCGTCCGATAGGTTGTCAGGTATGACGCACGACCCGCGGCCCTTCGGACGGCTGCTGACCGCCATGGTGACCCCGTTCGCCCCGGACGGTTCCCTGGACCTCGAGGGTGCGGCACGTCTCGCCGTGTACCTCGTCGACGAGCAGCGCAACGACGCGCTCGTCATCAGCGGCACCACCGGTGAGTCCCCCACCACCACCGACGCGGAGAAGGAGTCGCTGCTCCGCGCCGTGATCGAGGCCGTCGGGGACCGGGCGAGGGTGCTGGCGGGCGTGGGCACCAACAACACCGCCCACACCATCGAGCTGGCGCACACCGCGGAGAAGGCCGGGGCGCACGGCCTGCTGGTCGTCACGCCGTACTACAGCAAGCCGCCGCAGGCGGGCGTCGAGCGGCACTTCCGGGCCGTGGCCGACGCGACCGGCCTGCCGATCATGGTCTATGACATCCCTCACCGGGCCGGCACGGCGATCGCCACCGAGACCATGTGCCGGATCGCCGACCACGAGCGGATCGTCGCGGTCAAGGACGCCAAGGGTGATCTGGTCGCCAGCTCCCAGGTGCTGGCCCGCACCGATCTGGCCTACTACTCCGGTGACGACGCCGCCACCCTGCCGCTGCTCTCCATCGGTGGGGTCGGCCTGGTCGGCACCTCGACACACTTCACCGGGCCACTGGCCAAGGACATGATCGAGGCCTGGGAGCGGGGCGACACGGCCGCGGCGCTGGCCCTGCACCGCAGGGCTCTGCCGCTGTTCACGGGGATCTTCCGGACCCAGGGCGTCATGCTGGTCAAAGCCGGGCTGAACGCGCTGGGCCGCCCCGCCGGGGCGGTCCGCTCGCCACTGGTCGACGCGACCGGTGAGGAACTGAACCAACTGCGCCAGGACGCCGCCGCGGCCGGCATCGTGCTCTGACAGGAAGAGGCGAATGAGTCAAGCTCACGTGGAGCTGGGTCCGCCGCCGCCGCTGCCGGAGGGCGCCCTGCGCGTCATCCCGCTCGGCGGGCTCGGCGCCATCGGCCGCAACATGACGGTCCTCGAGTTCGACGGGAAGATTCTCGTCATCGACTGCGGGGTGCTCTTCCCCGATGTGGAGCAACCGGGTGTCGACCTGATCCTGCCCGACTTCGCGCCCATTCTGGACCGGCTCGACGACATTCAGGCGATCGTGCTCACCCACGGGCACGAGGACCACATCGGCGCGGTGCCGTACCTCCTGGCCCACAAACCGGACATTCCGCTGGTCGGGTCGGAGTTCACCCTGGCCCTGGTCGAGGCGAAACTGGCGGAGCGGCGGCTGGACCCGTACACGCTGACCGTCCGCGAGGGGCAGCGGGAGCGGCTCGGGCCGTTCGAGTGCGAGTTCTTCGCGGTGAACCACTCCATCCCGGACGCGCTGGCCGTCGCCGTGCGTACGCCCGCGGGCCTGGTGCTGCACACCGGCGACTTCAAGATGGACCAGGTGCCGCTGGACGGGCGGATCACCGACCTGGCCGGGTTCGCCCGGCTCGGCGCGGAGGGTGTCGACCTGCTGCTGTCGGACTCGACCAACGCCGAGGTGCCCGGCTTCGTCACCCCGGAACGCGACATCGGCCCGGTGCTCAGCTCGATCTTCGGCAAGGCCCGCGGCCGGATCATCGTGGCGAGCTTCGCCTCGCACGTGCACCGGGTGCAGCAGGTGATGGACGCCGCCTGGGAGTACGACCGCAAGGTCGCCCTGATCGGCCGGTCCATGGTCAGGAACATGGGCATCGCCCGTGACCTGGGATTACTGCGTATCCCGGACGGCCTGCTGGTCGGCCTGGACGAGGCCACCCACCTGCCGCCCGACGAGATCGTCTTCATGTCCACCGGGTCGCAGGGCGAGCCGATGAGCGCCCTCGGCCGGATGTCGACCGGCGACCACCGGCACATCAGCATCACCTCCGGCGACACGGTGGTGCTGGCCAGCTCGCTGGTGCCGGGCAACGAGACCTCGGTCTACCGGGTGATCAACCAGCTCTCCCGGGCCGGCGCCACGGTCGTCCACAAGGAGACGGCGAAGGTGCACGTCTCCGGGCACGCGCCCGCCGGCGAGCTGCGTTACCTGCTCAACGTCACCCGGCCCAGCAACCTGCTGCCGGTGCACGGCGAGTGGCGTCACCTGCGTGCCCACGCCCAGCTCGGCATCGAGACCGGTGTGGCGCCCGACCGGGTGGTGCTGTGCGAGGACGGTGACGTGGTCGACCTGGTCGAGGGCCACGCCCGGGTGGTCGGCCGGGTCCGCAGCCGGTATGTCTACGTGGACGGTCTCGCCGTCGGCGACGTCAGCGAGTCCCTGCTCACCGAACGCCGGATACTGGGCGACGGCGGGTTCATCGCGGCCACCGTGGTGATCGACTCGGTCACCGGCAAGGTGGTCGGCGAGCCGGTCATCTCGGCGAAGGGCTTCTCCGAGGATCCGGAGGCGTTCAACCCGGTGGTCCCGCTGCTCACCGCGGCACTGCACCGCTCCGCCGAGGACGGGATCACCGACACCCACCAGTTGCAGCAGGTGGTGCGGCGGACCGTGGGCCGATGGGTGAACGACGCCTACCGCCGCCGGCCGATGATCGTGCCGACCGTGGTGGAAGTCTGAGGTATTTTTCAACCATTCCCGGCCGGGCTGCGTACTCCCAGGCACCGGTGCCGCCCCCACGGCACCCGTGGCGGAGGGAGTCTTCCAGATGCAGCGCAGACCGATCGCCGTGGCAGCGGTGGTGGCGGTGGCGGGCGCGGCGGCAGTCGCGTTCACCCTGCCGTCGCTGGCCGGCACCGACGGAGCCGGCCGGTCGACGGCCGCGACGGACACTCCGGGGGGTCTCTCCCCGGAGCTGCTCGCGGCCATGAAACGCGACCTCGGCCTCGACGGCGAGCAGGCGGCCACGCGGTTGGCCCGTTCGGAATGGGCCGGGGGCGTCTCCGCGACGCTGGCCGCCCAGACCGGCGAGGACTTCGGCGGCGCCTGGCTGGCGTCCGACGGCACCACGCTCAAGGTCGCGGTGACCGACTCCGAGGCGGCGTCCGCGGTGAAGGCCGCCGGTGCCGTCCCGGTGCTGGTCAAGCGGAGCGAGGCCGAGCTGGACGCGGTGAAGACCAGGCTGGACGCGGCCGCCGCCGACACCGACGGCCTGACCGGCTGGTACGTCGACGTGGCCACCAACAAGGTGGTCGTCGTCGCGCGGCCGGGTGAGAGGTCGTCCGCGCTCGCGGCGGCGAGGTCGGCCGGCGTCTCGTCCGACGCGGTGACCGTGAAGATCAGCAAAGCCCGGCCGAAGCCGCTGTTCGACGTGCGTGGCGCCGACCCGTACTTCATCAACGTCGGCGGCGGGCAGGCACGCTGCTCGATCGGCTTCTCGGTGACGACCGGCTTCGTCACGGCCGGCCACTGTGGCGAGGAGGGCACCGCCACCACCGGCTTCAACAACCAGGCCCAGGGCACCGTGGAATTCTCGGTCTTCCCGGGAGAGGCCGACATGGGCTTCGTCGCGGTGAACGGCCAGTGGACGCCGCGCCCGGTGGTCAACGACTTCCAGGGCAACGAGCTGCCGGTCGCCGGCAACACCGAGGCCCCGGTCGGCGCGGCGGTCTGCCGGTCCGGCTCCACCACCGGCACGTTCTGCGGCACGATCCTGGCCAAGAACCAGACCGTCCGCTACCCGGAGGGCGCCGTCACCGGCCTCACCCGGACCGACGTCTGCGCCGAGGGCGGCGACTCCGGCGGCCCGTGGCTCTCCGGCGACCAGGCTCAGGGTGTCACCTCGGGCGGCTCCGGCGACTGCACGGTCGGCGGCGAGACGTTCTTCCAGCCGGTCAACGAGATCCTGGCGGCGCAGAACCTGACCCTGGTCACCAGCGAGGGCGCCGGCGGCGGCGAGGAGCCCACCACGCCGCCGGCGACCGCGCCGACCTCCGCCCCGCCCGCCGGGGAGGGCTCCGAGTGCGGCGCTCTGCCGGTGCAGCGGACCGGCACGATCAACCGGACCGGCCAGGCCCAGGCCCAGCCGAACGGTGGCGCCTACCGGGCCCGGGCCGGCACGCACACCGCCTGCCTCGACGCGCCGGACGGGGCGGACTTCGACCTGGTCCTGCAGCGGCTCAACAACCGTGGCGGCTTCCGTACGGTGGCCCGGTCCACCGGCGACGGTGACAAGACGCTGACCTTCACCGGCCGCTCCGGCACCTACCGGTACGTGGTCGTGGCGTCCGCCGGCACCGGTGCCTACAGCCTCGGGTTCAACGTGCGGTAGCCCACCGGCTCGGCGGGGCGGGGCGTGGAAGCCGCCCGGTCCCGCCGCCGGGTCCGGTTGCCTACCGGCCGGGAATCCGTGACCCGGCATCGGATCGGGGTCCTCACGCCGCGCGTGGGGGCCCCGATCTCATTTCGCCTTTCCCGATTTCAGTTCGCCCAGGGCCTCGCCGAGACGGCAGCCGGTCGCGATGCCGCAGAGCAGCACCTGGTCGAGCTGTTCGACGGTGGCGCCGTGCTCCCAGTCGGTCGTCACCTCGCCCACCACGATTGCCTGACCGTCGTCGGTGACCTGCACGTACGCCTTCGGCCAGAGCTGGTCGCGGTTCCAGGTGTTGCAGAACTCGTACAGCTTCTGGACGTCGTCGACGGAGAAGACGTGCTGCATCATGGCGCGCACCTGGAGGATCTCCTTCCGCGCGCCGAGCCGGAAGAAGTAGATGAGGTTGTTCTGGAAGTTGCCGGCGATGTCGCCGTCGGCATCGACGAAGTAGGAGAAGCCTCGTCCGTCCAGCGCTGCCTTGATCATGTCGTTGCTGAGAGGTTGCACCTTGCGATGGTAAATGCCGGGAAAGTGAAAAGCAGTCACGGTGCGCCTTCTCGAAGGATTGCCCGGCCGCCGCTACGGTGACATCCATGGCGGGCCGAACTCCTCCGGCGGGCCGGAGCCGCGCCGCGTCCTCAACCCGGGGCGCGGCGGTCAACCGTGCCCGTCAGCCGGCGCGTAAGGCCACCGGCAAGACGACCGCGCGTAAGACTCCCACACGGCGTCCCGCCGTCCGGAAGCAGCCGGCCGTCGGCCCCGGTCTGGCCCGCGGTGTCGGCGCCCTCTGGACGGGCCTGGCCGGCGGCGTCGGCTGGCTGGCCCGCGGTGCCGGCCGGCAGGCCGCCACCGCCCGCAGCATCGCGCCCGAGCACCGCCGGGACGGCGCCGGACTCGTCCTGCTCGGCGCCGGCATCCTGATCGCGGTCGCCGTCTGGGCGGGCAGCGCCGGACCGGTCGGGGTCTGGGTGGCCGACATGGTGCGGCTCTTCCTGGGCAGCCTGGCCGTGCTGCTGCCGCTGCTGCTCTTCTTCGGCGCGGTCCGGTTGATGCGGGAGCCCGCCGACCCGGAACACCGCGGGCGGACCCTGGTCGGCTGGACGGCGATCATCGTGGCCACCGCGGCACTGCTGCACATCTCCGGACCCGAGGTGGACAAGCCGAAGGTGGGCCAGGCCGGCGGTCTGCTCGGCTTCGGCATCGGCGGTCTGCTGGAGCGGGCCGTCACCGCCTGGGTGGCCGTACCCCTGCTGTTGCTGCTCTTCGTCTTCGGCCTGTTGGTGATCACCGCCACGCCGATCGCCAAGGTCCCGGAGCGGGTCGTCCTCCTGCTCGACCTGGTCTCCGGGCGATCCGGGAACCGCGCCCCGCGCCCGCCGCTGGACCTGGACGACGATCCGGACGAGGGGGAGACGCCCGCCCGGCCGCGCCGCCCGGCCCGCCGCCGGCAGGCCACCATGGCCGAGCCCCCGCCGCTCGATCAGGAGCCGCCGGACGACTTCGACGAGGAGCTCGTCCTGCACGACACGGTGGCCCTGCCGAAGCTGCCGAAGACCCGGAGGAAGCCGCCGCCCGAGCACTCGCCGCCGCCCACCCGGGCCGAGCAGCTGGAGATCTCGGTGGTCAAGGGCGACTACCGGCTGCCGCCGCCGAACCTGCTCGCCGCCGGCGCCCCGCCGAAGGCCCGCAGCCGTGCCAACGACGAGATCATGGCCGCGCTGTCCGGGGTCTTCGACCAGTTCAACGTCGACGCCGTGGTCACCGGCTTCACCCGGGGCCCGACGGTCACCCGGTACGAGGTGGAGATCGGTCCCGGCACCAAGGTGGAGCGGATCACCCAGCTCTCCCGGAACATCGCCTACTCCGTGAAATCGCCGGACGTGCGGATCCTCAGCCCGATCCCGGGCAAGAGCGCGGTCGGCGTGGAGATCCCGAACACCGACCCGGAGAACGTGTCGCTCGGCGACGTGCTGCGGTCCCGGGCGGCCACCGGCGACCACCACCCGATGCTGGCCGCGCTCGGCAAGGACATCGAGGGCGGGTTCGTGGTGGCGAACCTCGCGAAGATGCCGCACATCCTGATCGCGGGCGCCACCGGCGCGGGCAAGAGCTCCTGCCTGAACTCCCTGCTGGTCTCCCTGTTGACCCGGGCGACCCCCGACGAGGTCCGGCTGCTGCTGGTCGACCCGAAGCGGGTGGAGATGACCGCCTACGAGGGGATCCCTCACCTCGTCACGCCGATCATCACGAACCCGAAGAAGGCCGCGGACGCCCTCGAGTGGGTGGTCCGTGAGATGGACATGCGCTACGACGACCTCGCCGCCAACGGGGTCCGGCACATCGACGACTTCAACCGCAAGGTCCGCAGCGGCGAGATCAAGGCGCCGCCGGGCAGCGAACGGGAGATGAAGCCCTACCCCTACCTCCTGGTGATCATCGACGAGCTGGCCGACCTGATGATGGTCGCCCCGCGCGACGTGGAGGACTCGGTCGTCCGGATCACCCAGCTGGCCCGTGCCGCCGGCATCCACCTGGTGCTGGCCACCCAGCGCCCCTCGGTCGACGTGGTCACCGGACTGATCAAGGCGAACGTGCCGTCCCGCCTGGCCTTCGCCACCTCGTCGCTCGCCGACAGCCGGGTCATCCTGGACCAGCCGGGCGCCGAGAAGCTGCTCGGCCGGGGCGACGGCCTCTTCCTCCCGATGGGTGCCTCGAAGCCGGTCCGCATCCAGGGCGCCTGGGTCGACGAGAAAGAGATCGCGGCGGTCGTCAAGTTCTGCAAGGACCAGCGCGAGCCGGAGTTCCGAGAGGGCGTCACCGACGCGCCGCCCAGCAAGAAGAAGGACATCGACGAGGAGATCGGCGACGATCTCCAGCTGCTGATCCAGGCGATCGAGCTGGTGGTGACCAGTCAGTTCGGCTCGACCTCGATGCTCCAGCGCAAGCTGCGTGTCGGTTTCGCCAAGGCGGGCCGTCTCATGGACCTCATGGAGACCCGCGGCATCGTCGGCCCCTCCGAGGGCTCGAAGGCGCGCGACGTGCTGATCAAGCCGGACGAGCTGGAAGAGGCTCTGGCCGCTCTCCGCGTGGACGGGTAGCACCCGGCCCGGGGGCCGGGAACGGCTTGCGGAAGGTGAACGCCTCCGGCCCCGGGCCCTCCGTGGTCACCCGCCGGAGCCGCTCCAGGCCCTCCGGGACGCCCGGGATGTGGCCGGCCTCCACCCACCACAGCACCAGGGACGAACCGCCGGGCACGAACCAGTCGCGCCGCTGCCGCAGGTAGTCGAGGTGGGCGGACTGATACACATACGCCCGGAGATGCTCCAGCGACTCCCAGACCGACATCGTGGCGATCACGGCGGGGTCTCCGCGATCCGGTGCCGGGAAGCCGTCGACATCCTCCTCCGTCATCCGCCAGACGAAGCCGGGTGAGCGGTCGGCCAGCGCGTTCATCAGGTCGAGGCCCGCCGCGAACCCGGCGATGGAGGGATCGTCCAGCGGGGCTCGGAGCCGGGCGACATTCATCTGGGCCAGGTGGAAGTCGGTCATGCATCCACCTCACCAGCGTCGCCATCTAATGTCAATCGAAATTGTTTTTAGACAGAGTCACGCAGCATCGGCCGGGCGCCGGGTCCATCCGGGCGGTCCACTCCGAGCCGGCCACCATGCCGTCGATCAGTGCCAGGTTCATCCCGCAGATCAGCGGCGGGAACTGCTCGGCGAGCCGGTGAAAGGGACAGTTCCGGAGCTCGATGCGGCCGTCCTCGGCGACCGGGGAGTAGCCCCGCTCGGCGAGCGCCGCGGCCGGGTCGCCGGCCGGCCGCTCCCGGCCCTGCTCGCGGGCCACGTCGAAGAGGGCCTGATCGGCGCCGCCGCGCTCGACCGCCTCGGCGAGCATCTCCGCGGCGCTGCGGTAGGCCCGCGGCGGCACGCTGACCGAGTGCTCCCAGCGCGCGACCTGGTACAGCTTGGCGGGGCGGCCGGCGCCCGGACCGCTGCGCCCCGTCCGGCGGGCGTAGGAGACCTCGAGCAGCCCGGCGTCGACCAGTTTGTCCAGATGGAAGGCGGCCAGAGTACGGCCCACGCCGAGCGTCTCCGCCACCTCGTCGCGGCCGACCGGCTCCGGCCCGCCGTCGGCCACCACCCGGTACGCCGAACGCCGCACCCCGTCGCTCAGTGCCGTCACGGCGGCGAGATCGTCCCAGTTCTCCGAGGTCGTCACGGGGTAATCGTATTGTCAATTCCGCTTGGTGCTAGAAGCTGGACGAGCGGAGGAACGACCGCCGCGGGCTGCCCGGTAACCTTGGCGGGTGTCTGGAACTCCTCCCACCCGCCGTGTCGCGCTGCTGACTCTGGGCTGCGCCCGTAACGAGGTCGACTCGGAAGAGCTGGCCGCCCGCCTCGACGCCGGTGGCTGGGAGGTCGGCACCGACGCGGAGGGCGCCGACGTGGTCGTCGTCAACACCTGCGGTTTCGTTGAGAAGGCGAAACAGGACTCGATCGACACCCTGCTCGCCGCGTCCGACACCGGGGCGAAGGTGGTCGCCGCGGGCTGCATGGCCGAGCGGTACGGCAAAGAGCTCGCCGACAACCTTCCCGAGGCCGACGCGGTGCTCGGCTTCGACGACTACACCGACATCTCGGACCGGCTGGACAGCGTGTTCCGTGGCGAGAGCCTGGCGGCGCACACCCCACGGGACCGTCGCGAGCTGCTCCCGATCACCCCGGTGCAGCGGCACACCGCCAAGGTCGTGGTGCCCGGCCACGCCACCGTCGACGAGCACACCCCGGCCCATCTGCGGACCGTGCTGCGCCGCCGGCTCGACAGCGGCCCGGTGGCGTCGCTGAAACTGGCCAGCGGATGCGACCGGCGCTGCGCGTTCTGCGCGATCCCGGCCTTCCGCGGCGCCTTCGTCTCCCGCGACCCGCAGGAGCTGCTCGCCGAGGCGGAGTGGCTGGCCGGGACCGGCGTCCGCGAGCTGGTGCTGGTCAGTGAGAACAGCACGTCGTACGGCAAGGATCTGGGCGACCCGCGCCTGCTGGAGAAGCTGCTGCCACAGCTGGCCGCGATCGACGGCATCGTCCGGGTCCGGGCCAGTTACCTCCAGCCCGCCGAGACCCGTCCCGGCCTGGTCGAGGCGATCGCCACGACGCCCGGGGTGGCCGCCTACTTCGACCTGTCGTTCCAGCATTCCAGCGAGCCGGTGCTGCGCAGGATGCGCCGGTTCGGCTCCACGGGCCGCTTCCTCGATCTGCTCGACTCGGCCCGCAAGCTGGCGCCCTGGGCCGGCGCCCGGAGCAACTTCATCGTCGGCTTCCCCGGTGAGACCAGGCAGGACGTGGACGAGCTGGTCCGGTTCCTGACCGAGGCCCGCCTCGACGCGATCGGCGTCTTCGACTACAGCGACGAGGACGGCACCGAGGCCGCCAGCCTCGACCGCAAGGTCAGCGACGCGACCATCAAGCGACGGTACGACCGGGTCGTCGCCCTCGCCGAGGAGTTGTGCGCCCAGCGCGCCGAGGACCGGATCGGCAACACCGTCGAGGTGCTGATCGACACGATCGACGGTGACGAGATCGAGGGTCGCGCCGAGCACCAGGCCCCCGAGGTGGACGGCTCGACCAGCCTCGTGGCCGGCGGCGCCGGGGTCGACCTGGCGATGCTGCGCGCCGGCGACCTGGTGCGGGCGAAGGTCACCGGCACCGAGGGAGTGGACCTGATCGCCGTCCCGGTCGAGATGATCTCTGCCGCCCCGGTGACGCGGTGACCAACGAGCCGGCTCCGGTTCCGGCGGCGCGGGTGGTGTCGCTCTACAACGCCGCCAACGCGCTGACCGTCGTCCGGATCGTGCTCGTGCCGGTCTTCCTGTTCCTGGTCGTCGTCTCCGAGATGACCCAGCCGGACTGGCGGATCGCGGCCTGTCTCGCCTTCTGCGTCGCGTCGGCGACCGACTTCGCGGACGGCTGGATCGCCCGTCGCTGGTCGCTGGTCACCTCGTTCGGCAAGATCGCCGACCCGATCGCCGACAAGGCGCTCACCGGCACCGCCCTGGTCCTGCTCTCGCTGTACGGGACGCTGCCCTGGTGGGTGACCGGGGCCATCCTGATCCGCGAGTGGGGCGTGACCGCCCTGCGGTTCTGGGTGATCCGATACGGCGTGATCCCCGCCTCCCGGGGTGGCAAGCTGAAGACCGGGCTGCAGACCGTGGCCATCGCGTGGTATCTGTGGCCGGTGCCGGAGCCGTTCCATCTCGTCGGCGTGGCCCTGATGGGCGCCGCGCTGGTGGTCACCGTGGTGACCGGCGCCGACTACGTGGTCCAGGCGATGCGGCTGCGGCGAGGCACGCGGAGTCAGTGACGGAGGGACCGGATGGACATCTCGGTGGCGGCCGCCGCCGCGGTGCACGCGCTGGTGGAGCGACGGCAGACGATGGCGACCGCGGAGTCGCTCACCGGTGGTCTGGTGGCCGCGACGATCGTCGAGATCCCCGGGGTGAGCGCCGTCTACCGCGGGGGCATGGTGGTGTATGCCACTGATCTCAAAGCGCGGCTGACCGGCGTACCGGAAGGGTTGCTGGAGGAGCGCGGGCCGGTCGACGGTGACGTGGCCGCCGCGCTGGCCGAGGGCGCCCGGGAGCGCTGCGGCGCGGATTGGGGCCTGGCCACCACCGGCGTGGCGGGCCCGGAGCCACAGGACGGCAAGCCGGTCGGGCTGGTCTTCGTGGCCGTCGCCGGTCCCTCCGGGACCGAGGTTCGCGAGCTGAAACTCGACGGAAACCGGGCCGCCATCCGCACCGAAAGTGTGACGGCCGTCCTGCAATTGCTCACCGACTCTCTCCGTGCCACACCGGCCCCGGCCTGAGCTGCGAATACAGGCCATGCTACGCCGGTTGTCCGGTTCTGCCGCGGGCCGAGGGGCCCGGTAATTCGGCGGGGCGGGATGTCGGGGCGGCGCGGGCCAGGTACGGTTGCGGGAAGCCTCCGGCGTATGCCGGCGGCGAGCTCGCAGGAGGAGGTGCCATGGTCCTGCTACGCCGTGTTATCGGCGACGCTCTTCGTGCGCGCCGGCAGGGGCAGCACCGCACGCTGCGCGAGGTGTCGACCGCCGCGAACGTCAGCCTGGGATATCTGTCCGAGATCGAGCGTGGCCAGAAAGAGGCTTCCAGCGAGCTCCTCGCGGCCATCTGTGACGCGCTCGGCGCCCGGCTCTCCGAGTTGCTCAGCGAGGTCAGCAACACGCTGGCGCTGGCGGAGAACATGGAGGGTGTGCTGGTCCCGGTCGAGGGTCAGCCGGCCGAGGGGGACGTTTCCGTCTCCGTGCGCCAGGATTCTCCGCTGAAGACGACGCTGCACGCGACCCGCAAACCGAAGCGGGACATCGTCTACGCCGCTTGATCATGATGACGCGATCAGCCGGGCCGCTCCCTGGGCGGTCCGGCCTGTTTCGTGTGTCGGTTCGGCGCCTCGCTCAAGCCACTCAGGGAGGCGTAGCCTCGATGCCAGGGGAGACCCTGAGATCCCCCGGAGGACCCGTGACGCCGCTGGCGTCCGGCTGTCACGATGGGTTTCGCGTTACCGCTCGAAACTGCGGTGACGCGTCCGATGGAGCGACATTTGAGGGGACACCACGAGATGGCGAATCCGTTCGTCAAGGGCTGGCACTACATGATGGCGCTCTTCGGCGCGAAGATCGACGAGTACGCCGACCCTAAGGTCCAGATCCAGCAGGCCATCGAGGACGCTCAGCGCCAGCATCAGGCTCTCGTGCAGCAGGCCGCCGCCGTCATCGGCAACCAGCGGCAGCTCGAGATGAAGCTGTCCCGGCAGATGTCCGAGGTCGAGAAGCTGCAGGGCATGGCCCGCCAGGCTCTGGTGCTCGCCGACCGCGCCCGCGCCGCCGGTGACGAGTCCGAGGCCCAGAAGTACGAGTCGACCGCGCAGACCCTGGCCACCCAACTGGTCGCCGGGGAGCAGTCGATGGAGGATCTGAAGACCCTCCACGACCAGGCGCTCGCCGCCGCCGGGCAGGCCCGCAAGGCGGTCGAGAACAACGCGATGGTCCTTCAGCAGCGCATCGCCGAGCGCTCCCGGCTGCTCAGCCAGCTCGAGCAGGCCAAGATGCAGGAGACCGTGGCCAAGTCGCTGGAGTCGATGTCGCAGCTTGCCGCGCCGGGCAACACCCCGTCGCTGGACCAGGTGCGCGACAAGATCGAGCAGCGGTATGCGAGCGCCATGGGCCGTGCCGAGCTGGCCGCCAACTCGGTCGAGGGCCGCATGCTGGAGGTGCAGAAATCCAGCCTGGACCTGGCCGGCTCGTCGCGCCTGGAGCAGATCCGCGCCAGCATGGCGGGGGAGAAGCTGGGCGGCGCCACCGAGCGCCCGGCCGTCGAGCAGCCGGCTGCCCCGGCCGCCGATCCGGCCGGTGTGGCCCGTCTCGACGAGATCAGGGCGAGCCTCAATCAGAAGCGGGGCGACACCACCGCCGCGGGCTGAGCGGCGGAGACGACGGGGAGGGGAGCGACGGTGGACGAGCGGACCAGGTACTTCCGGCGGCTCAAGCGGCTGCGGGGCTCCGCGCGCCGATGGAGCGTGCTGGGTGGCGGCCTGACCGCCGCGGCGGCCGTCCTCACCCCGTATGTGGGGATAGGCATCGCCGACGCGGCCTGGGCCGCGAGCGCCGGCGCGTCGGCCGTGCTGGCCTGGTGGCGCTGGAGCGACCATCGTGAGCTGGCCGCCCAGCCGGCGCCGCCGCCCGCCCTGCCGGAGACCAAGCTGACCGCGGCGCTGCAGCGGTTCCCCGCCGGGCGGACCGTGGTGCAGGAGGTGCGCCGCCAGAAGAACCGGTTCGCCCTGCGCGGGTCGGTCATCGCCGACTCGTGGGACCGGCTGGAGCGCGCCTCACAGACCATGGCCGGGCTCGCCGGGCGGCTGACCGGCGAAGGCGAGGCCGCGGTGTTCGAGGCGGCCACCGCCGAGCAGTGGCTGCGTGACCTGGGTCAGCGGGCGGCAAGCGTCGAGCGGGCCATCCCGCTCGGTCAGGGCGGTCGGCGCGACGCGCTCGTGGAGTCGCACGCCGGGCTCGCCGAGCAGTTCAGCGAGGGCGTCGAGGCGTTCGAGGCGCTGGTCGCGGCCGCCGCCAGTTACGTCGCGGAGGACGGGCAGCCGCTCATCGACACCCGCCACCCGGCCTACTTCAGTCTCGTCGACGCGGCCGACCGGCTGCGCGGCATCGCCGAGGGCCTGGCCGAGCTGCGGACCACCGAGATCCGCACACCACCGGCGGCGGCCGGCTGACTCAGCCCGGCTCCGGCTGACAGCGCGGACACCAGTAGGTGACGCGTTCGTCCTGTTCGGCCTTGCGGATCGCGGTGGCACAGCGGCGGCACGGCTGGGCGCGACGGCCGTAGACGTAGCTCGTCTCGCCTTTGCGCAACGAACCGGTGGTGGTCTGGGTCCAGCGGCCCCGGTTGGAGGCGACCAGCCTCTGCGCCAGCTCCACCGTGCCGGTCAGATCGGCCACCCCGGCGACCGGCGTCCACGGCCAGAGACCGCGCAGAAACAGCGTCTCGGCTTTGTAGAGGTTGCCCACCCCGGCCAGATTCCGCTGATCCAGCAGCGCCTCGGCGATCGTCGCCGACGGTTTCGCGGCGATCCGGCGAACCGCCTCGGCCGGATCCCAGTCGGTTCCCAGCAGATCCGGGCCGAGATGCCCGACCAGGTGCTCCTCGTCGACTGTCGGGATCAGCGCCACCTCGTGCAGGTGGTACCCGACGGCCACCGAGCGGGCCGTGCGCAACACCACCCGGATCAGGTGGGCGGGCCGTCCGGTCCAGCGTTCCCGGGGCGCGTAGGCCCGCCACGCGCCGTCCATTCGCAGGTGGGAGTGGAGGGTGTGCGGTGGCCGGCCGTCCCTGTTCAGGCGCAGCAGCAGGTGCTTTCCCCGGCTCGCCGACTCGGCGACGGTCCATCCGCTGAGGTCGGCGGTGGCCAGCCGCGGAACCCGGAAGTCGGAGCCGGTCAGCACCTCCCCGGCGAGAGCCTGCTCCAGCACGCGTGCGGTGTTCCAGACGGTGTCCCCTTCCGGCATGGCCCCATCCTCTCGAAAAACGGGTGCCCCGACCCCGGGCGCCTGGCATCCTGCCCGCATGGAGCTCGACATCGCACCGATCGGGGACCGGTTCGACCTCTATGACGAACTCGGCGGTGGCTGGCCCGAGTTCATGTCCAAGGATCCGACCGGTGCCCTCTACTACCGCTACTTCGACCGGTTCTGGCCGGAGTTCTCACTGCTCGCGGTGGACAAGGAGACCGGGCGGGCGGTCGCCAAGGCGCACTCGGTGCCGTTCGCGTGGGACGAGGACCCGGCCGGCGGGCTGCCCGAGGGCGGCTGGGACTGGGTGATCCGGCAGGCCGTCCATGATCACCTCAGCGGGACGAAACCCACGATGGTCTCGGCCCTGGAGATCAACATCAGGCGCGATCTGCGTGGCTGCGGCCTCTCCGGCCGGATGCTCTCGGCGATGCGTGACAACGCGGCCGAACACGGCTTCACCGACCTGGTCGCGCCCGTCCGGCCCAGCGGCAAACACGCTCAGATCAGACAACCCATCGATGCGTACGCGTACGCGACCCGTGACGACGGACTGCCCGTCGACCCGTGGCTGCGCGTGCACGTCCGAGCCGGGGCGACGATCGTCAACGTGGCGCACTACAGCATGACCTACGCCGGGACGCTGGAGCAGTGGCGGTCGTGGACCGGCCTGCCCTTCGACGCCACCGGTCCGGTCGACGTGCCGGACGCACTGTCACCCGTCCACTGCGACGTGGACCAGGATCACGCGGTCTACGTCGAGCCCAACGTCTGGGTCCACCACCGCATCTGACGGCCTGGCCACCGATCTCAGCCCGGTGGGCGCGGCACGGGCTGGAGTGGCAGGGGCCCGCGTGGAACGGCGGAACGGGGCGGGTGCTTTCGGGGGCGGCTCGCCGCGTACCGGAGAAGGGTTTCAGCGGGCGGTGATGCGGACGATGTCGCCGGGGACCACGGAGAGAAGGACCACGGCGCGGCCACTGTTGACGGCGATCGCGACGCGGTCGGCCGAGTCGGCGAAAACGAGCAGCTCGCCCACGTTGACGTCGGCGAACGTCGCGCCGCGGCGGGCCCGGACGCCGCCGTTGACCATGAGCTCCATGCCGAGCCCGGAGAGCGCGGAACCTTCGGCGGCCAGCTGGACGTTGCCGAAACGGTCGACGGTCAGGACCTCTGCCTCGAGCCAGCCGTCGCCGATGGTGACCACCGGATCCGGCAGGCGGGTCAGGCCGACCGGGTCCACGCAGGGGCCGGCCTCGGACGGATCGGCGCCCGCCGCCAGTCGGGCCGCGGCCGGGGCGAACAGGTCACGGCCGTGGAACGTCCGGGAGACGTCGCCGAGCATCCAGTCCTTGTTGTCCAGCTCGTAGGCCGCGGTGATGCCGCCGAGCGCCTCGGCGGCCCAGATGAGCAGGCCGTTGTCGGGGCCGACGAACAGGCCGTTCGGCGTGACGAGGACGACACCGCGGCGAGCCGTGCCGACACCCGGGTCGACGACCGCGAGATGCACCGACGGCGGAAGGTGGGGCGCGGTCTGTGCCAGCACCGCGGCGCCCCGGCTGACGTCGGCCGGCGGCACGTGGTGAGTGACGTCTATCACCCTGGTGTCCGGGGAGACGCGGGCGATCGATCCGTGGCAGGCGGCTACGAAGCCATCAAATGTGCCGTAATCGGTCGTGAAACTGATCCATCCATAACCGCCCATGGTGGTCAACGTTACTGCCTGTCGCTCCTGGGGTGGAGGGCGGGCACGCCGAACTGACGTGGCAGTGTTGATCCATGCGTCTCGTGATCTTCACCGAACCCCAGCAGGGTGCCACCCACGACGATCTCCTGCGGGTCGCCAAAGCCGCCGAGGACGGCGGTTACGACGGGTTCTTCCGCTCCGACCACTACCTCAAGATGGGCGATGTGTCCGGCCTGCCCGGCCCGACCGACGCGTGGATCACGCTCGCCGCTCTCGCGGTGCAGACCTCCCGGATCCGGCTCGGCACGCTGGTCAGCTCGGTCACCTTCCGGCTGCCCGGCCCGCTGGCGATCGCCGTCGCCCAGGTGGACGCCATGAGCGGTGGCCGCGTCGAGTTCGGGCTCGGCAGTGGCTGGTTCGAGGCGGAGCACCAGGCGTACGGCATCCCGTTCCCGACGCTCGGCGAGCGCTTCGACCGGCTCGAGGAGCAGCTGGAGATCATCACCGGGCTGTGGGAGACCCCGGTCGGTGCCACCTACGACTTCCAGGGCAAGCACTACCAGGTCCTGGATTCGCCCGCGCTGCCCAAGCCGGCCCAGTCGCCCCGCCCGCCGGTCATCGTCGGCGGCTACGGCAAGAAGCGCACCCCCTACCTGGCGGCCCGGTACGCCACCGAGTTCAACGTCCCGTTCGCCAAGCTCGAGGACATTCCCGCGCAGTACGCCCGGGTCCGCGCCGCCGCCGAGTCCCTCGGCCGCACCGAGCCGCTCACCTACTCGGCCGCCGCGGTCCTCTGCGTCGGCCGTGACGACGCCGAGGTCCGTCGCCGGGCCGCCGCGATCGGGCGCGATGCCGACGAGATGCGCGCCAACGGCGGTGTCGTCGGCACGCCGGCCGAAGCGGTCGACACCATCCGCCGCTACGCGGAGGCCGGGGCTTCGCGTCTGTTCCTGCAGGTGCTCGATCTGACCGACCTCGACCATGTGGACCTGGTGGCGGCCGAGGTCGCGCCGAAGCTCTGACGTTTCCGCTCAAGCGGATCGGCGCCGGGCCACTCGCGGGCGGGTAGGCCCGGCGCTTCGCCGGGCCCGCCCGCTCCACGGCCGGGTCAGGCGCGGAGCCGCAGGCCTCTCGGCGTGGTGCGGAAGCCGGCGGCGGTCAGAGCGTCCCGTAACGGCGACGCGTGCACCGACTCGCCATCGGCGCGCTCCACGGACATCGCACCCAGCGCGCCCGAACGGACCGCGCCGGCCAGACCATGCGCGGCCCGGGTGAGAAGCTCGGGCACGTCCACGAACGACAGCAGGGTACGGCCGCCGCGTTCGACGTAGAGGACCAGATCTCCACCGGACAGCACCACGAGGGCGCCCGCCTTCCGGCCCGCGCGGTGGCCGGCCTTGGCGACCGTCTCCCCGTCGCCGCTGTCGACGACGCGGTCGGGCCAAGGAAGTGCCGCGCCGTAGGGGTTCGCCGGATCGGTCGCGGCCAGCACCACCGCGGCGGGTGGTCGGCCAGCGGCGCCCGGCCCGTTGAGCGCCGTTGGCCGGCTGATGGCGCCGGGCTCATCGGTGGTGCGCGGTCGGTCGGCGGTGCCTGGTTCGTTGGGCGCCGTTGGCCGGCTGATGGCGCCGGGCTCATCGGTGGTGCGCGGTCGGTCGGCGGTGCCTGGTTCGTTGGGCGCCGTTGGCCGGCTGATGGCGCCGGGCTCATCGGTGGTGCGCGGTCGGTCGGCGGTGCCTGGTTCGTTGAGCGCCCGCAGCCGGTCGACGGCGCCCGGCACCGCGAACTGTGCCGCACCGAGCCCTTCGACGAAGTAGCCCCGCCGGGCGGCTCCGCGTTCCTCCAGCGCGGCCAGCACCGGATAGATCGCCGCGAACCCGCCGCTCACCCCCTCGGCGGCGGCCACACCCCGGGTCACCACACCGTGCCGCTCCAGCAGCACGTCGGCGATCGCCGCCGCCCGCCGGGTCGGGTCGGGATCCCGCTCAGGCAGCCGGGACCAGCGGCCCGCCATGTTCGGCGGCCCGCCCCGAGCGGGCATGCTCGGCCGTCCGGGACGTCGGTAGCGGGCGCGGGCCGGTGCGGCTTTCGCCCGGTGCGCGCCGCTGCCTCCGAGCAGCGCCCGCAACGGCGCGAACGTGTCGTTGGTCAGGTGACCCGCCCACACCAGGTCCCACACCGCGGCGGAGAGCTCGGTGTCGTCGGTCGAGCCGACCCGGTCGGACAATGACCTGAAGAACAGCGCCTGCCCATCACCGAGCGCGTCCAGAACCGACTGGTGCAGCGGGGTCGCCGCGAACTCCTCGTCAGGGGGTGGCAGCAGTAGCGGCGCGCTTTCCGCGTAGGCCAGCGTCACCCAGCCGTCCCCACCCGCGATCGAGCCGGATCCCGCCCACAACACCTCCCCGGCCGCGCACAACTCGTCCAGCTGCGGTGGTGCGTAGTCGGCGACCCGGGCGGGCAGCACCAGCCGCTCCCACGCCGACGCCGGCACCGCCACGCCCTGCACCTGCTCGATCGCGGCCGCCAGCGCGTCCACCCCACGGGCGTTGCCGCCGACCTGCTGCCAGCGTGGCAGGAACGACGCCAGCACCCACGGTGGAACCGGCTCGATCTCCCGGCGCAGGGCGGCCAGCGAACGGCGCCGCAGCATCCGCAGCACCTCGGCGTCGCACCACTCGCTACCCGCGCCACCGGGGGAGAACTCACCCGACGTGACCCGGCCGGTCGCGCTGAGCCTCTTGAGTGCCTGCTCGACGACGAACACCCCGAGCCCGAACCGGGCCGCACAGGTGGCCGCCGCGAACGGGCCGTGGGTCCGCGCATATCGTGCGACCAGGTCACCGAGGGGATCGGCGACCGGCTCCAGATACGCCTCGGGAATGCCGACCGGCAGCGCCACCCCGAGTGCGTCCCGATAACGCCCGGCGTCGTCGATGCCGATCCAGCGTTCCTCGCCGGCCACCCGCACCCGGATCGCACGCCGGGTCGCGGCGAGCTGCTCCAGCCACTCCTCCGGAACGCCGCGCACCGCCAGCTCGGCCGCGGCCAGATCACCGAGCAGCCGCAGAAGCTCCGCCGCGTCCTCGGCGTCGCGCGGGGTGCGCGGGGCGGTGAGCCACTGCAACTGGGCCTCGGTCTCGGCCACCACGTCGGGATCGAGCAGCTCCCGCAGATCCACCCGCCCCAACAGCTCACCGAGCAGCGTCGAGTCGAGAGTCAGCGCGGCGGCCCGGCGCTCGGCCAGTGGGGCGTCACCCTCATACAGGAAGGCGCCGACGTAGCCGAACAGCAGTGAACGGGCGAACGGCGACGGCCGCGCCGTCTCCGCCTCGACCAACCGAACCTTGCGGCCGGAGATCTCCCGCATCAGCCCGACCAGTCCGGGAACGTCGAACACGTCCTGCAGGCACTCGCGGGCCGCCTCCAGAGTCACCGGGAAGTCGGCGAACTCGCGGGCCACGTCCAGCAGCTGCGCCGAGCGCTGCCGTTGCTGCCAGAGCGGCTGCCTGCGGCGGGGATCGCGGCGCGGCAGCAACAGCGACCGGGCAGCGCACTCCCGGAACCGGGACGCGAACAGCGCCGACGTGCCGACCGCCTCCTCGACGATCTGGGCGATCTCCTCCGGATCGAAGGTGATCAGGTCGGCACCGGGCGGCTCCTCCGCGGTGTCCGGCAGGCGCACGACGATGCCGTCGTCCGACGGCATCACCTGACCGTCCACCCCGAACCGCTCGCTGAGCCGACGGCCGATCGCCAGCGCCCACGGCGCGTTGACCCGGGCGCCCAGCACACAGTGCACGGTCATCCGCCAGTCACCCAACTCGTCGCGGAACCGCTCCACCACCACGGTCCGATCGTCCGGAAGGTGGCGGGTCGCCTCCCGCTGCTCGCGCAGGTAGGCGACCAGGTTGCCGGCCGCCCACTCGTCCAGGCCCGAGCCGCGCAGGTCGGTGGTGGCCTTGTCGTCGCCGGAGCGGGCCAGCGCGCGCAGCCGGGCGCCGATCGCCCGGCCCAGCTCGATCGGGCGCCCGGGGGAGTCGCCTTTCCAGAACGGCATCCGCGCGGGCGCGCCCGGCGCCGGGGAGACGAGCACCCGGTCGGGGGTGATGTCCTCGATCCGCCAGGACGTCGAGCCCAGGAGGAAGACGTCGCCGACGCGAGACTCATACACCATCTCCTCGTCGAGCTCGCCCACCCGGGAAGCACGCTCCGAACCGGCCAGGAAGACCCCGAAGGTCCCCCGGTCGGGAATCGTGCCGCCGCTCGTCACCGCCAGCCGCTGCGCGCCGGGACGCCCGGTGAGCTGATCGGTGGCGCGGTCCCACACCAGGCGGGGCCGCAGTTCGGCGAAGGCGGTCGACGGGTACCGCCCGGAGAGCATGTCGAGGACCGCGTGCAGCGCCGAGGACGGCAGCTCGGCGAACGGCGCTGCCCGGCGCACCAGAATGGCGAGATCGTCGACCTGCCACTCGTCCAGCGCGACCATCGCCACGATCTGCTGGGCGAGCACGTCGAGGGGGTTGCGCGGACAGCGCAGCTCCTCGATCGCACCCTCGCCCATCCGCTCCGCCACCACGGCGCAGGACAGAAGATCGCCACGGTGCTTCGGAAAGACCACGCCCCGGGACACCGCGCCCACCTGGTGACCGGCCCGGCCGATGCGCTGAAGTCCGGCCGCGACCGACGGCGGCGCCTCGATCTGCACCACCAGGTCCACCGCGCCCATGTCGATGCCCAGCTCCAGGCTGGAGGTCGCGACCACGGCGGGCAACTGCCCGGATTTCAGGGCCTCCTCGATCTGCTTGCGCTCCTCACGGGAGACGCTGCCGTGGTGGGCGCGGGCCACCACCGGCGGCGCGCCCCGGGTGCCGCCGGCCTGGGCCATGATCTCCGCGGGCATCCGGGAACCGGCGGCCGCCTGCGCGAACGACGGATCGGCCCGCTCCGCGGCCAGCTCGTTGAGACGGGCGCACAGACGCTCCGAGCCACGCCGCGAGTTGGTGAAGACGATCGTCGACCGATGCGCCTCGATCAGGTCGAGCACCCGCTCCTCGACGGCCGGCCAGATCGACGGTGTGTGCCGGCCGCCGCCCGGCTCGCCGGGATCCGGATCGGGCTGCTCGTCGAGGCGGGTCATGTCCTCCACCGGGACCTCGACCGACACCTCGATCGTCTTGGCGCTGCGCGGCTGCACGATCTCGACATCCTGCGCGCCGCCGAGGAACCGTGCCGTCTCGTCGATCGGGCGCACCGTCGCGGACAGGCCGATCCGCTGGGCCGGGCGCTCGAGCAACGCGTCCAGCCGCTCCAGGGAGAGTGCCAGATGCGCGCCCCGCTTGGTGGCCGCGACCGCGTGCACCTCGTCGAGAATCACCGTCTGGACACCCCGCAGCGACTCTCGCGCGGCTGAGGTGAGCAGCAGGAACAGCGACTCGGGCGTGGTGATCAGAATGTCCGGCGGGGTCCGCGCGAAACCGCGCCGCTCGTCGGCCGGCGTGTCTCCCGTCCGCATCCCCACGGTGATCTCCGGCGGGGGAAGCCCCAACCGCCCGGCCGCCTGCCGGATCCCGGTGAGCGGGGCGCGCAGATTGCGCTCGACGTCGACGGCCAGCGCCTTCAACGGGCTGACATAGAGCACACGGCACCGCTGCCGGGCTTGCTCGGGGACCGGCTCACCGGCCAGGCGGTCGAGCGACCAGAGGAAGGCCGCCAGCGTCTTGCCGGACCCCGTGGGCGCGACCACCAGGGCGTTACGCCCCGCGCCGATCGCCCGCCACGCCCCGGTCTGAGCGGCGGTAGGCGCGGCGAAGGCGGCCTTGAACCACTCCCGGGTGGCCGGCCCGAACTTCTCGAGCACCTCTCGCACACCTCACATCCTGCCCCGGGGGTACGACAAAACCGTCCCGCGTCGCCGAGCGGTCCCACGCGGGGACCGGGTGATCGTCGTTCCTTGGTCGGTCTGTGGCTGATTATCCTGATACCCGACTTGATGGGTGGGTGCCGATGGCGGTCAGGCAGATGCTCGTCGCGGGCCGGTACCGTCTCCTGGAGCCGGTCGGCGCCGGTGGCATGGGGCGGGTCTGGCTCGCCCGCGACGAGATGCTCCACCGCGACGTGGCCGTCAAGGAGATCGTCCCGCCAGACTGGATGACCGGTGCTGAACAGGATCGGCTGCGTGAGCGGACCCTCCGTGAAGCGCGCAGCGCGGCCCGCCTCAACCATCCTCACGTGGTCCGCATCTACGATGTCGTGCACGCCGCGGGACTGTCCTGGATCGTCATGGAATATGTGCCGTCCCGCTCGCTCCACCAGGTCCTTCAGGATCAGGGTCCGTACGGGCCGGCGGAGGCCGCGCGGATCGGCCTGGCGGTCCTGGACGCCCTCGCCGCCGCGCACCGGGCCGGGGTGCTGCACCGTGACGTGAAACCGCACAACGTGCTCATCGGAACCGACGGGCGAGTGGTGCTGACCGATTTCGGTCTCGCCACCTTCGTCGACGACGGGTCGGTGACAGCGCCCGGCCTGATCGTCGGCTCGCCCCAGTACGTGTCCCCGGAACGTGCCCGTGACGGCGCGTCCACCGTCGAGTCGGATCTGTGGTCGCTGGGGGCGACCCTGTACGCGGCCGTCGAAGGCCGGTCGCCCTACGCCCGGGAGACCGCGATGGCCACCCTCGCGGCGCTCGCCACCGAGCCCCCCGACCCGCCGGTCCGGGCCGGCCCGCTGACGTCGGTGCTCGGCGGCCTTCTCCGATATGAGCCGGCCACCCGCCTCACTGTTCCGGAGATCGAACGGCGCCTGCGCATGATCGTGTTCGAGGACCCGCAGGAGAAGATCCCGTTCCTGCCCGGTCAGCGCGCCGGCCGCCGGGGAAGACCCCGGGAGACCGCCGGCAGCGGTTCGGTCCCGGAGACCGCCGACGCCGGCTCGGTCCCGGAGACGGCGCCGGGCTCCTCGCACGCGGCGGTACCGGTGTCCCCGGCGCGCCCGCACCGCGGAACGGCGTCGGTGACCAGCCGGTTGTCGCCGCAGCCGCCGATGGTCGCCCCCGACGTGGGAACGAGCCCCGGCCGGCCGCGACCCGCGCCCGGCCCGGCGAGGGCCGCGGGCACCGCGTCCGTGCCGTCCGCACCGCCGGAGGTGACGCGGATGTCGCCTCCACCGGTGTCGCCCGGCGGTCCCGCCTCCGCGGGGCCAAGAGCGGAACCGGCCGGTCCCACCGTCCGTCCCGCGGAGGTGGAGCAGCACCTTTCTTCCGCGGGGGAGAGGCCGCCGACGGTTCAGGCGCCCGCTGTGCGGCCTGATAGTCGCAGGGAGACCGCGGAGGGCGACGGTTCCGCTGAGACGGGCCACCTTGATCCCGTCGAGCCGGACACGAGAAGCTTCCCCGGTACGCAACGCGTAGCGGGCGCCTCCGACGGGCTCGGCCCACTCGCAACGGCAGCGGCAAGTCATCAGGCCCCACCGGACGCCGCGGACACTCCCGGTGGCCTGGCGGGCTTACCTGAAGCGAAGATTCCCGGTGGCCTGGCGGGTTCACTCGAGGCGGAGATTCCCGGTGCCCGGCCTGGTTCACCCGAAGCGGATGGGCGGGCCACTCGGTCCGTGGAACAGCAGCAGGAGCAGCGGCAGGAGCAGCGGCAGGAGCAGCGGCAGGAGCAGCGGCAGGAGCAGCGGCAGGAGCAGCGGCAGGGACAGCGGCAGGGGGAGGCCGTGTCCGTCGTCCCGGTGGCCGCGGCGGGTATGGAACTGGAGCGCTGGCAAAAGCCGGTGCCATCCAATCCGGCTGTCACCGGCGTGTCCCCTCCGGACAAAGGCCTCGTCGGCGAGCGCACCGGCAACGACCCCACGGATCCACCGCCGCCCGCTCCGACCGAGCCGGAGGCCACGCGGCTCGCACCGTCCGTTGGTCAGGCCGTCGTCGTCCGCGCGGCGTCCGGTCGGACGTCAACCCCGGCCCCCACCCGATCGGTACGGGTGACCCACGCCAGACTCGCCGTCACCGCACTGGTCATGCTGGTGCTCGGCGGCAGTCTGCTCGCGGGTTACCTGGCCGAACGCAACGATCCACGCCCGCAGGTCTTCCTCCCCTCCCCGCCGACGGCGACGGGGTCCCTGGTGACGGTCACGCCGTCTCCCACCGGCGCCGCCCCGGTCTCGGTGCCCCCGTCCGAAGGCCCGAACTCCCCGGTGGAATCGTCGCCCGGCCCGATCGCCCCGCCGGCCGGCTCGCTGGGGCTTTCGGAGCCCGCCCCGGCGAGCTCTCCGCCACCCTCCACCGTGGCGACCTCACCTCGACTGGAGTCCTTCGCGCCGGTCCTCTGTGACGATCCGCCCCCGGCCGGCCTGCCGGCGACCCCACGGAAGGGCTCGACCCGCGGTGTCAACGGATGGACGCTGCCCACCGGTTGGTCCTACTTCAGCGACGGGTCGGGTTTTCACGTCGCCGTCCCCGACGACTGGACCTACCAGCGGATCGGCACGACCTACTGTTTCCGGAACGCCCGCAACTCCCGGGTGTTGAGCCTCGATGTGGGCCGGGACCCCACCGCCGACCCGGTTCAGGCGTTGCAGGCCGAGGAGCGCCGTCTCGCCGGACCGAACGGCCTGCCCGGCTACTCGAAGGTTGACCTCAAGGCGGTGGCACTGCTGCACAAGGCCGCCGACTGGGAGTACCGCTACCGCTCCCGCAGCGGCGCGGCCCGGCACACCATTCTCCGGTGGTTCGTCGTGGACGGCCGAGCCTACGCCCTCGGCTGGACGACCGCGGAGAAGACCTGGACCACGGATCTGGCAAAGATCCAGATGATCCGCGGCACCTTCTTCGCGGCGGGTTCCACCGGCCGTCCTCTTCCCGGCGCCTCGTGAACGAGGCGTGGCTCATCCCACGCCGGCCGTGGCGAGTCTGACCCCGAACCCGACGAACAGCGCGCCGACGGCGGTGGTCGCTCCGGTGGCCAGCCGGCGCCGTTCCCGGAACTGCCCGGCGAGGTAGCGCCCGGCGAAGATCAGCGTGGTCAGGTAGAGCGCGCTGAAGAACTGCACCACCGCGCCGAGGACCAGGAACGACAGCTCCGGATGGGCATAGCCCGGCTGGACGAACTGGATGAAGAACGACACGAAGAACAGGATCGCCTTGGGGTTGAGCAGGCTGATCACGGCGGCCCGGCGGAACGGGCGCCGCATGCCGGCCGGTGGCTCACCGGTCGTTGTCGTGGTAGCCGGCTCCGCACGGGTGCGCCATCGCCGCCAGGCGCTACGGATGATGTTGAGGCCGACCCAGGACAGATACGCCGCCCCCGCGTATTTGAGCAGGAGGAACAGTGCCGGGTAGGCGGCGATCAGGGAGGCCACGCCGGTCGCTGACAGGACCATCAGTACGGCGTCACCCAGGAAGACCCCGCCCGCGGCCTGGTAACCGGCGCGGACGCCGCGCTGGGCGCCAACCGAGAGCACGAAGATCGAATTCGGCCCAGGCAGAAGGATGATGGCCACCACTCCAGCCACATATGTCCAGAAATCAGTGATGCCGAGCATCGGGGGTCGCCTTTCTCGCGGAGGCTCGAGGAGTATCACCGATGGGTTTCATCCCGAGGCCAGCCGGTCCCTGAGCCGCTGGGCCGCGGCCGGCCACTCGTCGGCCGTCATGGCGAACAGCACGGTGTCACGCCACGTGCCGTCGGGCCGCTTGCGCTGACGGCGGATCATCCCGTCCCGGCTGGCGCCCAGCCGGGCGATCGCCCGCTGGGACCGCTCGTTGCGGATGTCGGTGTACCAGAACACCCGCTCGGCCCCGAGCACGTCGAACGCCCGCTCCATCAGCAACAGCTTCGCCTCGGTGTTGACCCCGGTCCGCCACCACTTCCGCCCCAGCATCGTGTGACCGATGCCGAGAGCCCGTAGCTCGGTGTCGATGTCGTGATAGGTCGTCATGCCCATCACCGCGCCGGTGGCCGGGTCGACCTGCGCCCAGCCGGAACGCACGCCCAGCCACTGCCCGCGCAGCACGCCCGCGACATCCTCGGCCAGGTCCTCCGCGGTGCGGGGCCGTGGGAACGGGATGTGCCGCCAGACCTCCTCGTCGTCCAGCGCCTCGAACAGCCGCTCCACATGGCCGGGGGTGAGTGGCTCCAGGCGCACGTGCCGCCCCTCCAGCACGACCGGTGTCTGCCACTGCGAGGGGGAACCGGGAAGATACCCCGGTGGGGCGGCCGCGACGCCCGGCTCGGTCACCGGCGGGCCGGCCACCGTCCGCAGCGGGAGGACTCCGGCCCAGTGCGGCAGGTCCAGATCCTCCGGATCGTCGACGGCTCCGGCGTCCCGAACCCGCACCGAAACCTCGACGAGCGGCAGCGCCAGCACCGTCGTCTGCGCGAGCTCCTGGCGGGTGGGCGGCCGGCTGTCCCGTGAGCGGCCCTCACCGACCTTGTCGGCCAGCGCGATCAGCACGCGCAGCTTCTCGGCGTCGTCGGTGACCGGCCGGGCGGTCCCGAGGGCGACCACGGAGCGGTAGTTGGCACTGTGATTGAACTGTGATCGTGCGTAGACCAGCGCGTCCAGCAGGGTGACGGTCACGCAGACCGGCACGCCGCCGCCGCGCGCCGCGAGACCCAGCCGCGAGCCGGTGGAGCCGTGCAGGTAGAGGGTGTCGTCGACACGCACGTGCAGATTGGGCAGCACCCGGGGCTCACCATCCACCACGAAACCCACCGCGCAGTCATAAGCCTCGTCGAGGATGGCGTGGGCCGCCTCGCGCTCGTATCGCATGCGTTTGCGGGTGCGTGTGGCCGTCGTGCGAGCGGTGCGGGTGTAGAGGTCGGTCACGGTGGCCTCCCCGGCTGGTGTATGCGCTTGCGGTTCATTCTGTACTAGTACAGAATCGTTTCTGTGGCAGCACAGTATCAGGTCAGTGGTGAGAGCGCCGCCGAGATTTCGGCCAGCATCGAGGCGGGCGTCGTCCGGGGGGACTGGGTCGCCGGGGCGGCGCTTCCGTCGGTCCGGGTCCTCGCGGGCGATCTGCACGTCAGCCCGGCCACCGTGGCCAGGGCCTATCAGGAGCTGCGCCAGCGCGGTGTGATCGAGACCGAGGGCCGGCGCGGCACCCGGGTCCGTTCCCGCCCGTCCGTGGCGGTGACGCGTGCGGCCCTGCGCGTTCCCGCGCCGGCGGGCCTGCGTGATCTCGCCGGCGGGGAGCCGGATCCTCGCCTGTTGCCACCCTTGGCGCCGGCGATGGTCGCGGTCGCGGCGAGCATCGACCCGCCGCGGGGGTATGCGTCCGCGGTCACCATGCCGGAGCTCGCCGACGCCGCCCGGCCGCGCCTGCTGGCCGAGGGAGTGCCCGTCTCCGGCTCGGCGATCGTGGTCACCTCGGGTGCGCTCGACTCGATCGAGCGGGTGCTCACCGCTCATCTCCGGCCAGGCGACGCCGTCGGTATCGAGGACCCTGGGTGGGCGGCCCTGATCGACCTGGTGGCCGCCCTGGGGCTGCGCGCGGTCCCGTTCGCCGTCGACGACGAGGGCCCCGACCCGGAGTCGCTGGCCGCCGCGCTGCGATCCGGCGCCCGGGCCGTGGTGATCACCGTCCGGGCACAGAATCCGACGGGCGCCGCGGTCAGCGCCGATCGGGCCGCCCGGCTCCGGGAGCTGTTGACCTGCCACCCGGGTATCGCCGTCATCGAGGATGATCATGCCGCTGAGCTGGCCGAGCACGAGCCGTGCTGCATCGGTCCGGTAACCGGTTGCTGGGCGTTCGTCAGATCCGCCTCCAAACCGTTCGGGCCGGATCTGCGCATCGCCGTGCTCGCCGGCGACGAGACGACCGTGGCCCGGGTGGCCGGGCGGATGCGGATCGGCATGGGCTGGGTCTCGACCGTCCTTCAGCGGCTGCTGCTCCGGCTGTGGCGGGACGAGGAGATCACCGCGCTGGTCGCCCACGCCGCGCGGGTGTATGGGGATCGCCGCCGGGCGCTGCTGGCGGCGCTCCGGGCGGAGGGGGTCGCGTCGTTCGGCGACACCGGCATCAACGTCTGGGTTCCGGTGCCCGATGAGACCCGTGCGGTCGCGGCGCTCCGTGATCGGGGATTCGCGGTGGCACCCGGCGCCCTGTTCCGGATCAGCTCCCCACCGGGGATCCGTATAACGATCAGCACGATCGAGCCCGAGGAGTCGGCGGAGCTGGCCCGGGCGGTGGCGGCCGCCGTCAATCCGGCCGGCATGGCCCCGCCGATGCGGTGAGGACTCCACCGGCGAGAGGAGGGCCGCCGTCCCCCGGAAGAGCGGCCCGGGGCGAGTTCTGTCGGTGGCAACGGGTAGAACGGTGCAATGCCAGGGACGGAGGCGCCGGTCGGCGCGCAGCAATGGGTGTCGCCGCACCCACGGAGCATCGACGAGCTGAAGCTGGCCGCGACGGACTGTCATGGCTGCGAGCTCCATCAGAACGCGACCCAGACGGTGTTCGGCCGCGGAGCCCCCCACGCCAAGATCGTCTTCGTGGGCGAGCAGCCCGGTGACGTCGAGGACCGGCAGGGCCTGCCGTTCGTGGGCCCGGCGGGCCGGCTGCTGCGGGAAGCGGTCGACGACGCCGGCATCGACCCGGCCGACCTCTACATCACCAACGCGGTCAAACACTTCAGATTCGAGTCGCGGGGCAGCCGGCGGATCCACCAGAACCCGGGGCCCGCCCACATCACCGCCTGCCGGCCGTGGCTGGTCTCCGAGTTCGCTCTGCTCAAGCCGGAGCTCGTGGTCATCCTGGGCGCTACCGCGGGCAAGGCGCTGCTCGGCCCGTCCTTCCGGGTGACCCGGTCGCGCGGGCGGTTGATGCCGTGGCCAGCGTCGGCCCAGCATCCCGAGGATTTCCCGATGGCCGAGATTCAGGCACTGGCCACGATCCACCCCTCGGCGGTGCTGCGCGCGGATGATCGCGAGACGGCGTACCGGGGATTGGTCGATGATCTTCGAGTTGCTGCCGCGGCGGTCGCCTGACGGCTCGGTGGACCGCTCGTGGGTACCCTTTCACGGTGCGTCTGACAGATTTCTGGGAGCGTCTGGAACAGAGTTTCGGTGCTGCCTACGCCCGTAGCATCGCCGCGGATCATGCCTTCACGGAGTTGGGTGGGCGGACCATCGATACTGCCATCGCCCAGGGTGTCGATACGGCTACTATCTGGCGCGCGGTGGTCGCCGCATACCCCGATCGGGTGCCTGCGCGACTACGCTGAGCTGCTTTAGTACGCCTGTTCGGGCGTGTCACTCGATCCTCGTACAGGTGTTCGGCTATTGTCCACAGCGACTCGGTCATCCACAGCGCACGACAGGGCGGAGGATTTTTGTCATACCCACCGCCTACCGTGTCGACCGTGGTGAACAAAAGCTCGTCCGCGAAGAACGCGAAGTCGAATACAGGGGTGGCGGTAATGGCGGCAGGACCCGATCGGGAGAAGGCGCTCGAACTAGCGCTGGCACAGATCGACAAGCAGTTCGGCAAGGGCTCGGTGATGCGGCTCGGGGAGCGGCCGGTCGTGCAGACCGCCGTCATCCCGACCAGTTCCATCGCGCTGGATGTGGCGCTGGGTGTCGGTGGCCTGCCCCGTGGCCGGGTCATCGAGATCTACGGGCCGGAGTCGAGCGGTAAGACGACCGTCGCCCTGCACGCGGTGGCGAACGCGCAGAAGGCCGGCGGCATCGCGGCCTTCATCGACGCCGAGCACGCTCTCGACCCGGAGTACGCTCGGGCTCTCGGCGTCGACACCGACGCCCTCCTCGTCTCCCAGCCGGACACCGGTGAGCAGGCTCTCGAGATCGCGGACATGCTGATCCGCTCGGGCGCGCTCGACATCATCGTCATCGACTCGGTGGCCGCCCTGGTGCCGCGGGCCGAGATCGAGGGTGAGATGGGTGACAGTCACGTCGGTCTCCAGGCCCGTCTCATGAGCCAGGCCCTCCGAAAGATCACCGGTATCCTCAACAACTCCGGAACCACCGCGATCTTCATCAACCAGCTCCGCGAGAAGATCGGCGTCATGTTCGGCTCGCCCGAGACGACGACCGGTGGCCGCGCGCTGAAGTTCTACGCGTCGGTGCGTCTCGACGTCCGGCGCATCGAGAGCCTGAAGGACGGCACCGACGTCGTCGGTAACCGCACCCGGGTCAAGGTCGTCAAGAACAAGGTGGCCGCGCCGTTCAAGCAGGCCGAGTTCGACATCATGTATGGCAAGGGCATCTCCCGTGAGGGATCGCTCATCGACGTCGGTGTCGAGCAGAGCATCATCCGCAAGTCCGGCGCCTGGTACACGTATGACGGCGATCAGCTCGGCCAGGGCAAGGAGAAGGCCCGGGAGTTCCTCAAGGAGAACCCGGACGTCGCCGCCGAGATCGAGAAGAAGATCCTCGAGAAGCTCGGCGTCGGGCAGGCCGGCGCCGACGCGGCGGGTGGCCCCGAGCTGCCGCCGGTCGACTTCTGATCCGGTAAACGGCGATGGTGGGACGGCGCGGCGCACGGTCCGGGCGAGGATGGGATGCCATCCCGCCCCGGGCCGGGACCGGCATGCCCGCGGCCGGGCAGGCGGGGGAGACCGGCCGCGCCGACGGACGTGGCACTCGCCGTCGCCCGGGCGGGTCCGGCTCGTCTGACGTCCCGGGCGCATCAGGCTCGTCTGACGTCCCGGGCGGCGCCGGGCGGGAGCGGCCGGAGTCTCCGCCGCGCAGTGAGTCCGAGATCGCCCGGGAGATCTGTCTCCGTCAGCTCGCGGTTCGACCACGGACCCGGGCCGAGCTGGCGAAGGCGCTGGTTCGCAAGGAGATCTCCGAAGAGGTGATCGCCGAGGTCCTCGATCGGTATGACGAGGTCGGCATCATCGACGACGCCGCGTTCGCCCGTGCCTGGGTCTCCAGCCGGCACCATGGCCGGGGGCTGGCTCGGCGCGCGCTCGCCAACGAGTTGCGTCAGCGCGGGGTCGACGCGGAGGTGGCCTCCGAAGCGCTGGAAGCGGTCGACGAAGAGGCGGAGGCGGCCGCTGCCCGCGCGCTGGTCGATCGCAGACTTCGTACGGCGTCGGGTGCCCCTGAAGCGGTCTTCCGGCGTCTGGTCGCCATGCTCGCCCGCAAGGGCTACCCGGCGGGCATCGCCATCCGGGCGGTCAAGGACGCCCTGGCGGCCCGCGACGCCGAGGCCGCCGAGTTCGCCGACGCGATCGACGCGGACGCTCTCGCGGACGAGGCCACCGGCCTCTGAGCACGACCCGCCACTCGTCCGTGGCGCCGAGTCGCTTCGTCACGCCATGGGAAGACCCGGTGTTGGAGCCGGGACCAGGGCGATCGCCGATATAGTCCTGATGTGAGGATTGCTCGGCTGGTGGCCTTTAGGCGGGATATCACGCAGTGGTCCAGAGGGGCGGCTGCCGGACCCGTTCCGTCGTTACGCTCCGTGTCGTGTGACGCGTTGGTGGCGGGCATGGCGATAATGGTTGAGGCCCGGGAGTGACTTTCCACCACTGCGGCGTGATCGCATGGTACGTCGGGAATGTCCAGCAGGATCGTGAGCTGGGCGTAAGCGGGTCTGTGCCCTACGTCCCATCCCCTGCCGAATCATGAGTCCTTGACCGAAGTGGTGCTCGCGACCTAGCCTCGCGTTACACAAGGTTTGTTCGACCATCGCATGCAACAGGCACAACATAGATCGCATTACATTACGGCATCACTTGGGCGGTCCGACGTCCGTGAGGTGCCTCCGTCGGCCGCTGACCGCGCGGCTGATGGCGCGACATACCGGCGGTCAACCCCACAACTCCACACACTCTGATTCGAGCGGCCGACGGGCGGTTCGCCGGCAAGGGGCATCCGCGCCGGCCGGGGGCGAGCAGATGGATCTCGGGCGAGAAAGATCGCTCGAGCCATCGTCGTATCCCACGGACGGTAACGATGCCCCGATCGGCGGGGCGACCGCGGTGGCGAGGGCTACGCAGGGAAACGCTGACCGGATTCATCATTCGGCTGGCGGTCTCCGGTCATGGAGCCCGAGCGCACCCGCGACAGCGGGCGGCAGGGACGGTTCTGGCAGTTCATGTGCCGGAGGCGGCCCGCGTGGCCGAATCGAGGTGACCGGGCAACTGCCGGGTCCCACCGATTCGGGTAACCGCGGAATCCATGGCCGGCGGCGCGACGGAACCCACGGCGGCGAACCGGACCGCCCGACGCTCCGCCGCGCGCAACGGGCGCGGCGAAGCACGGGAAGGTCCGGGCGACCGGATCGACTGCGAACTCCGCGGCGACCAGAACGCCGCGGTCCTCACGTAGCCACCGGCCCGCCCGGAAGCCTCCACGCGTTCCGCGGAAAGAGGGTCGCTCCCGGGCGTGGTGCGCCGCACCCGGCGGAGATCCGGCGCCGGACGGAGACTGGAACCTCGGGGTAGCCGAACGGCGGAGCGCGTGTACCCGGGGCCGGTGCCGCCCGCGGTCTGCTGCCTTGGTCGGGCATCCCGTAGAGAGGCCCGCGCGCGTGTGCACCGCGCCGGCGGCGAAGGGAGACGCGGCGAGATGATGACCCCGCTGGACTGGGCGCTGGTGGTTGCCATCATCGTGATCGCTGTAGCGGTGATAGCGGGGCTGGTCCTCGGGGCGCGTGCGCTGCGCCAGTTGCGTGCCGACCGGCAGGACGCCCAGGACCGTCAGGAGCAGGCGGTCGGTGACGCCCGGGCGAAGGTGGAGGACGCCAACGCCAAGGCCGCGTCGGTTCGTGCGGAGGCCGCCGCTGCGAAGGCCGAGGCGAGCGCGGCCCGGGCCGAGGCGCGCCGCGTTCTGGAGACGGCGCACAGTGAGGCCGACACCATCCTGGAGCACGCCCACCGCCAGGCCGAGGCCGACGCGGAGCAGTTGCGCGCCGCCGCCCGCCGGAGTGGGGAGCGGGAGATCGCGCTGCTCAACGTCACGGTGAAGGAACAGGCGGCGGAGGTGGAGCGCCGGGCCGCGCGGATCGACGAGCGGGAGCGGCTGCACGGCGAGGAGGTGGAGCGTCTCGTCGAACGGGAGCGCCGCCTGGCCGCGCTGGAGACGGACCTGTCGTCCCGGGAGGCGGCTCTCACCAAGCGTGAGGCCGATCTGACGAAGGCCGAGGAGGTCAGGCGCCGGGAGCTGGAGCGGATCGCCGGGCTGACCGCGGAGGCGGCCCGTGCCGAGCTGATCGAGGCGATCGAGGGGCAGGCGAAGCGCGAGGCGGCGATCCTGATCCGGGACATCGAGACCGAGGCGAAGAACACCGCGGACACCCGGGCCCGGCACATCGTGGTCGACGCGATTCAGCGGATCGCGAGTGAGCAGACGGCGGAGAGCGTCGTCAGTGTGCTGCATCTGCCGAGTGACGAGATGAAGGGCCGGATCATCGGCCGTGAGGGCCGCAACATCCGGGCCTTCGAGTCGACGACCGGTGTCAACCTGATCATCGACGACACCCCGGAGGCGGTTCTTCTCTCCTGCTTCGATCCGGTACGCCGTGAGGTGGGCCGCCTCACGCTGGAGAAGCTGGTCCTGGACGGCCGGATCCACCCGCACCGGATCGAGGAGGTCTTCGACAGCGCGAAGAACGAGGTGGAGCGGCTCTGCGACCGGGCGGCCGAGGAGGCCCTGGTCGACGTCGGGATCACGAACATCCACCCGGAGCTGGTGAAGCTGCTGGGCCGGCTGCGGTACCGGACGAGTTACGGCCAGAACGTGCTGAAGCATCTGGTGGAGACGGCGCACATCGCCGGGATCATGGCCGCCGAGATGGGCCTGGACGTGCCGACGATGAAGCGGTCCGCCTTCCTGCACGACATCGGCAAGGCGCTGACCCACGAGGTGGAGGGCAGCCATGCCCTGATCGGCGCCGATCTGGCCCGCAAGTACGGCGAGCACGAGGATGTCGTACACGCCATCGAAGCGCATCACAACGAGGTGCCGCCGCAGACCATCGAGGCGGTGCTGACGCAGGCCGCGGATGCCTGCTCGGGCGGCCGGCCGGGGGCGCGGCGGGAGAGCCTGGAGGCGTACGTGAAGCGCCTGGAGCGGATCGAGGAGATCGCCGGCGGCAAGGTCGGGGTGGAGAAGGTCTTCGCGATGCAGGCCGGCCGTGAGATCCGGGTGATGGTGCGGCCGGACGACATCGACGACATCGGCGCCGCCGTGCTGGCTCGTGACGTGGCGAAGCAGATCGAGGAGGAGCTGACCTACCCGGGCCAGATCCGGGTCACCGTGGTCCGTGAGTCGCGGGTGACCGAACTGGCCCGGTGAGCCGGTCTCAGATCTGTCGGGTGGCGTCGGTGAGCGGCAGCGGTTTGGCCTTGGCCCGCGGCAGTCGGCTGAGGTGGCGTTGCAGCCACCAGGCGAGGATCGACAGCATGCCGCACAGGGTGAGGTAGATGGCCCCGACCACCAGGTACGCCGGCACGTAGGGGAGCCCGAAGGCGAGCCGCCCGCCGATGGTCTTGCCGACGGTCAGCAGTTCCGGGTAGGTGATGATGAACCCGAGCGCGGTGTCCTTCAGCAGGACGACGAGCTGGCTGACGATGGCCGGCAGCATGGCCCGGAAGGCCTGGGGCAGCAGGATGAGCCGTAGCACCTGGTTCTTCCGCATGCCGATGGCGTAGGAGGCCTCCGACTGCCCCTTGGCGACCGCGTTGACGCCGGCCCGGAAGATCTCGGCGAGCACCGAGCCGTTGTACAGGGTGAGGCCGATGACGAGGGCCCACATCTTGTCGATGGGCCACCCGTACTGGAGCGGCACGTAGTACCCGAAGAAGATCAGGATGAGCAGCGGGATGGCCCGGAACAGTTCGACCACGGCGGTGGACGGGGCTCGCAGGACGGCGTGGTCGCTGAGCCGCCCGGCCGCGAAGACGGCGCCGAAGAGCAGCGCGAGGACCGCCGCGATGCCGGCCGCCTTGAGGGTGAACCAGACGCCGTTGAGCAGTTCCATCTGCACGGCCTTGTACTTGAACTGGTCCCACCGGCGGGCCTCGAACTGGCCGGTCTCCCAGAACCGGTAGATCACGAACGCGATCAGGCCGAGGATCGCGATCGTGGCCAGGACGCCGATGATCAGGTTGCGGCGGCGGCCCTTGGGGCCGGGCAGGTCGTACAGCACCGACGTCATCGCGCCACCGCCCACTTGCGCTCGAGGGACCGCTGCAACAACACCAGCGGAGTGATCAGGATCAGGAAGCCGATGGTGATCCACAGCAGGACGTAGAACTGCGGTTCACCGCGCTCGGCCATGTACGCCGGGATCGCGCCCGCCTCCAGCACCGAGAAGCCGGCCGCCACCGTGGTGTTCTTCAGCATCGCGATCATGACGCTGACCAGCGGCGGCACCATGGCTCGCAGTGCCTGCGGGAGGATCACCTGCACGAGCACCTGGTCGAAGGTCATGCCGACGGCGCGGGCCGCCTCGGCCTGTCCGGCCGGAACCGTGTTGATGCCGGAGCGGACCACCTCGCAGACGAACGCCGCGGTGTAGAACGTGAGGGCGGTGAACGCGGCCTGGTCGTAGTCGAGGTTGACGTCCAGTTTCGGGACCGCGAACACCAGGAACGCGAAGACCAGCGTCAACGGCGTGTTCCGCACGATGTTGACGTAGCTGGCGCCGAACCAGCGGAGCGCCGGGATCGGCGAGACCCGGAACGCGCCGAGCAGGACGCCCAGCAGGAGGCTGCCGACCGCGCTCACGAGGAACAGATACACCGTGTTGGTGAAGCCCTGGACGAACAAGGACCAGTTGTCCGTCAGAACGTTGATGAATTCCGTCATGCCCGTCCTTCAACTGACCGGCCGGCGCCGGGTGGCGGACCACCCGACGCCGGCCGGCGTGGCGTCGATCAGTAGCGCTCGAGGGTCGGGGCGGTGGCCGGCGAGCCCGACTTGCCCAGGGTGCCGTCGTAGATCTTCTTCCAGGTGCCGTCGGTGAAGGCGGCCTCCAGCTTGTCGTTGAAGAAGTCGCGGAACGCCTTGTCGTCGCGCGGCAGGCCGATGCCGTACTTCTCGGTGCTGAACGGCTGGCCGACGACCTTCAGGTCGGTCGGGCTCTGCGCGGCGTAACCCTTGAGGATCGCGTCGTCGGTGGTGACGGCGTCAACCTTCTTGTCCAGCAGCTGCGAGACGCACTCGGAGTAGGTCTTGAACTCGACGATGTTCTCCGGCTCGGTCAGCGCCTCGTCGCGGACCCGCTGGATCGGCGTGGAGCCGGTCGCGGAGCAGACCTTCTTGCCTTTGAGGGTGTCCTTGCCGGTGATCGCGGTCTCGTCCTTGCGGACCAGGAGGTCCTGACCGGCCACGAAGTACGGCCCGGCGAACGAGACGTCCGCCTTGCGCTTGTCGGTGATCGAGTAGGTGCCGACGTAGTAGTCGATCTCACCACCCTTGATCGCGGTCTCCCGGTTGGCGGACGGGATCTCCTTGTACTCGATCTTCGCGGGGTCGACGCCGAGCTTGGAGGCGAGGTACTGGGCGATCTCGATGTCGAAGCCGCAGCGGGTGCCCGCGGTGTCCTTGTAGCCCAGGTTCGGCTGGTCGAACTTGACGCCGACGACGACCTTGCCGGCCGACTTGATCTTGTCGAAGGTGGGGCTGCCGGTGACGGCCGCCGCGGAGTCGGCGGTGAACGTCGTACCCGAGCTCTGGCAGGTGTCCGAAGGCGCCGCGGCGTCGGTGCCGCCGGCACCGCTGGGGGTGGGGGTTCCCTCCTCACCGCAGGCGGCGAGGCCGAAAGTGAGAGCCGCGGCAGTGGCCAGTACGGCTACGCGAGTGAAACGCATATCTCTTCTCCTTCTTGTGGATCAGCCCGCCGCCGAGCGACGGATCGGGTCCGCCGTCATGCGGCGGCGGGCCTGAGAACGCTCAGTGCGTGAGGATCTTGGACAGGAAGTCCTTCGCCCGCTCGCTGCGCGGGTTCGCGAAGAATTCGTCCGGCGTGGCCTCTTCGACCAATCGGCCGTCTGCCATGAATACGACACGGTCGGCGGCGTGTCGCGCGAAACCCATCTCATGGGTGACGACGACCATCGTCATCCCCTCACCGGCCAGCGACGTCATCACCTCCAGCACCTCGCCGACCATCTCCGGGTCGAGGGCGCTGGTCGGCTCGTCGAAGAGCATCGCCTTGGGCTGCATGGCGAGCGCGCGGGCGATCGCCACCCGCTGCTGCTGGCCGCCGGAGAGCTGGGCCGGGTACTTGTCGGCCTGGTTGGCGATGCCCACCCGTTCCAGGAGGGCCATGGCCCGATCCTGGACCACCGCCTTCTTCTCCTTGCGCACCTTGATCGGCCCGAGCATCACGTTCTGCAGGATGGTCTTGTGCGCGAACAGGTTGAAGGACTGGAAGACCATGCCGACCTCGCTGCGCAGCCGGGCGAGCCCGCGACCCTCGGCCGGCAGCACCTGTCCGTCGAAGACGATCCGGCCGGAGTCGATCGGCTCCAGCCGGTTGATGGCACGGCACAGCGTGGACTTGCCGGACCCGGACGGTCCGATCACGACCACGACCTCACCACGCGCGACGGACAGGTCCACGTCCTGCAGCACGTGCAAGGGGCCGAACCACTTGTTGACGTTCTCAAGGACGATGAGAGCCTCGTCTGTCACCCCTGGTCCATCCACTCGTTCTCGGTTCACTCGAATGGACACACCCTATGGGGCGCTCCGTATCGGATTGTGTCGAGAATGGTCACGGAGCGGTAACACAGCCGGTGCGCTGAGAGAGGGGCCGACAGCATGGAGTACATGGCGAACGGCCCGTGGAACTGGTGTGTCGCCGGGCGCGTCGAGCCCGACCGCGTCATGGGCGCGCTCGCCGGCGCGCTGGAACGCCCGGTCCACGGCCTGCTCCCCGGAGCCGATCTGCTCTGCGACGTCTACCACGTCGGTGGCGACTTCCCGACCCTCGTCGACGTCTACCTGACACCCGGCGGAGTCGCCGAGGAGACGGTCGCGAGCGCCGTCGCGGTCCGGCTGCGTGCCGCGCTCCTGCTTCCCGACGACACCCTCAACCCGTCGCGGTACGTGCTCGCGGAGCCCGACGGATCGTTACGGGCCGTGCACGTCGACGAGGTGGAGACCGACGACGGGCCGGAGCGCCGCCGGCTGCGGCCCTGCACCGGCGCCGACCCGGCCTGCGCCCACCCGGCCGGCTGTGACCGATCGCGGTGGAAACCCGGCCCGACTCCGGAGCGGCCCGCCGCGGCGTAACGGGTAGCCTGGTCAATTGCCATGACTACCGAGATGAGCGGCGCCCCGCGTACCTATGATGTGCGCACCTACGGCTGCCAGATGAACGTGCACGACAGCGAGCGGATCTCCGGGCTGATGGAGGACGCCGGCTATCTGCGCGCCGCCGACGCGGACGCGGCGGACATCGTGGTCTTCAACACCTGCGCGGTCCGGGAGAACGCCGACAATCGCCTCTACGGCAACCTCGGCCACCTGCGCCCCACCAAGCTCAAGAACCCCGGCATGCAGATCGCGGTCGGCGGCTGCCTGGCGCAGAAGGACCAGCACGACATCGTCAAGAAGGCGCCGTGGGTCGACGTCGTCTTCGGCACCCACAACATCGGCTCGCTGCCGGCCCTGCTCGAGCGCGCCCGGCACAACGAGGAGGCGCAGGTCGAGATCCTCGAGTCGCTCGAGGTCTTCCCCTCCACCCTGCCGACCAAGCGGGAGTCGACCTACTCCGGCTGGGTCTCCATCTCGGTGGGCTGCAACAACACCTGCACGTTCTGCATCGTCCCGAGCCTGCGCGGCAAGGAGAAGGACCGCCGGCCCGGCGAGATCCTGTCCGAGGTCCGTGCCCTGGTCGCCGAGGGTGTCCTCGAGGTCACCCTGCTCGGGCAGAACGTGAATTCCTACGGCGCCGAGTTCGGTGACCGGCTCGCCTTCGGCAAGCTGCTGCGGGCCACCGGTGACATCGAGGGCCTGGAGCGGGTGCGGTTCACCAGCCCGCACCCGAAGGATTTCACCGACGACGTGATCGCCGCGATGGCCGAGACGCCGAACGTGTGCCACTCACTGCACATGCCGCTGCAGTCCGGCTCCGACCGGGTGCTGAGGGCGATGCGGCGCAGCTACCGGCAGGAGAAGTTCCTCGGCATCATCGGACGGGTCCGGGACGCCATGCCGGACGCCGCGATCACCACCGACATCATCGTCGGGTTCCCCGGTGAGACCGAGGAGGACTTCGAGCAGACCCTCGAGGTGGTTCGCCGGGCGCGGTTCTCCAGCGCCTTCACCTTCCAGTACTCGAAGCGTCCCGGCACACCCGCCGCGACCATGGAGGAGCAGGTGCCGAAGGCGGTCGTCCAGGACCGCTACAACCGGCTCATCGCCACCCTCGAGGACATCACCTGGGCCGAGAACAGGAAGCTCGTCGGCGAGAAGGTCGAGGTGCTGGTCGCGGTCGGCGAGGGCCGCAAGGACGAGCGGACCGGACGGCTCAGCGGCCGGTCCCGCGACGGCCGCCTCGTGCACTTCGCCACCGGCGACATCACGCCGCGTCCCGGTGACATCGTCGAGACCGTGGTGACCTACGCCGCGCCGCACCACCTGAACGCCGACGGCAACCCGCTCAGCCACCGTCGTACCCGGGCCGGAGACGCGTACGAGTCCGGGCGTACCCCGAAGTTGAAGGGTGTGTCGCTCGGCCTGCCCGGCGTCGGTGTGCCGGCCCCGCTGCCGCCCGTGTCCGAAGGATGCGCCCTCTGACCGCCGCGTAGCCGCATGGCAGCGGGGTGTGACAATGTGGATCGATGGCCACCTTTCCGCGCACCCCGCTGTCCTTCGGCGATGACCAGGGCCAGCCCGCGGTCACCGTCACGCGGGCCGTGTTCGCCCTGGCCGGGGTGCTGGCGCTGGTGCTCGGTTTCGTCGGCCTCGATCAGTACCTCGCCCAGCAGGGTGTCACCGACCGTGACCCGCTGAACCTGCTGTACGGCACGTTGCAGCTGTTCGTCCTCGGCTCCGACCCGCTGGAGGGCGGCACCGAGTTCCCGCCCGCGCTCCAGGTGGCCCGCTTCGTGGCCCCGATCGTCACGCTGTACGCCTTCGCCGAGGCGGCCCGCGTCCTGCTGGCCAGCGAGATGCGGCGCCTGCGGGCCCGCCGCTCCCGCCGGCACGTGGTGGTCTGCGGTGACTCCTCGGTCGCCCGGACGCTGGCGCACCGCCTGCACCTGAGCGGCCACCGCGTCGTGGTGGTCCGGACGCAGCCGATCGGCCCGCTGGAGCTGCGCCGCCGGGGCATGCTCGGCGTCAACGGCGACGCCCGCGACGCCGACGTGCTGCGCGGGGCCGGCGTCCCGCATGCCGCGATGCTGTACGCCTGTGCCGAGACGAGCGCCGCCAACCTGGAGATCGCCGCGGCCGCCGCCCGGATGGCCGCCCCGCCGGGCGACATCGCCGTCTACGCCCAGATCCACGAGGCGGACTGGGCGCTCACCCTCCAGGCCCGGCGGCTCGGTGTGCCGCACTCGCCCGGCCAGCGGCTCGACTTCTTCCACCTGGACCAGTTGGCCGTGCACGTGCTGCTGGACCAGCAGCCGCTGCCGAACCGCCCGGACCGGGTGCCGCGGCTGCTGGTGGCCGGTGACTCCTCGCTGGTCCCGGCGTTGATCGTGGAGATCGCCCGGCACTGGCGGCTGCGCCGGTCGAACCCGGGGCAGCGGGTGGCGGTGGACCTGGTGGCGCCGGAGGCGATCCGGGTGCGGGACAGGTTCGCCCAGCGTGGCGGGGCGGTTCCGGACGGGTGCCGGGTGACGGCGTACGAGACGGACGTGGCCGCCCTCCTCGACGACCCGGGCCGGGCCGGCTACGACCGGGCCTTCCTCTGCTACACCGACGACCGGGTGGGGCTGGAGCTGGCGCTGCGGGAGCACCGCCTGTGGGGCCGGGTCGCCGGCGACATCATCGTGGTGGTGGACGCGCTCGCCGCGATCACCGAGGCGTTCAGCCGGGACCAGCGGGAGCAGCCGCTGCTCGACCCGATCGACGGCCGGGTGAAACTCTTCTCGGCTGTCGCGGCCGGCTGTGACCCGGCGCTGATCGCCGAGGACCTGTCGGAGCGGCTGGGCCGGCTCATCCACGAGCGGTTCGTCGAGGCCTGCCTGCTGCGGGGCGAGCGGCTGGGCAGCAGCCCGGCGCTGTGCCCGTGGTCCGAGCTGGACGAGGAGCTGCGCCGGTCGAACCGGCTCCAGGCCGGTGACTTCGGGCTGAAGCTGCACATGGCCGGTTGCGCCGTGGTGCCGGCCGACGGTGGCGACGACGATTTCTGCTTCACCGAGGCCGAGGTGGAACTGCTCGCCCGCCGGGAGCAGCAGCGCTGGGCGGAGGTGGCCCGCGGCAACGGCTGGGTGCACGGCGCGGAGCGTGACCGTGCCCGCCGGGAGTCGCCCGATCTGGTGGATTGGGAGGAGCTCGGGCCCGAGGGACGTGCCAAATGTCGCGCCGCCGTGCTGGAGATTCCGCAGATCCTGGCGGACGCCGGGTTCCGGGTGGTCCGTTTGACGGACAATGGAGTCAGCCGGGCGCTGAACCCGGCGTGACCCCCTGGGGAGCGGGCATGACGACGATCGGCGTCACCGGGCACATCCGGTTGCGGCCGGCCACCCATCGGCTGATCCTTCGCGAGCTGGTCGAGCTGCTGTCCGGCTATCCACGGGTGCACGGGGTCACCTGCCTGGCCGAGGGGTCCGACCAGATCTTCGCCCGGGCCGTCCGCGCCTGCCGCGGCACCTTCGACGTGGTGCTTCCGGTGCCGGCCGCCACGGCACCGCCCGCCGCGCCGCCTCCGCGCCTGCTGCGCCAGGCCCGCCGGGTGACCCGGCTCGAGGTGGCGGGCCCGCCCGAGGCGGCCTACGAGGCGGCCAGCCGCGAGGTGGTGGAGCGCAGCGACGTCCTGGTCGCGATCTGGGACGGCGATCCCACCGGCGGCCGGGGCGGCACGGCCGAGACGGTGGAGTGGGCCAAGGCGATGGGCCGCCGGGTCGTCCGGGTCTGGCCCGAGGGAGCGGAGCGGCTCACCGCGCCGGTCCACTGAAAGCGGTCCGCAACAGATCCTGAGCGCAGCGGTTCACCGCGCCGGTTCGCTGAAAGCGCCCTGCAGCAGACAGCGAGCGCAGCGGTTCACCGCGCCGGTCTGCCGGAGGTCGCCTGCAACAGATCGAGGGCGCCGATGGTGATCTGATCCCGGACCCGGGCCATCGCCCCGTCCCACTGCCGGGTGAACCCGGGCCGCTGATTCAGCGCCGACCAGATCGGCAGCATCTCCTCCGGCACGTGCGCGGCCGGCATCCACAGATGCGGCAGGTGTTCCAGCAGCGGCTGGAGCCGGCTGACCCGTTCGGCCCGGCTGTGGTCGTGGGCGAGCGTCGAGTCGAGCACCGACAGCACGGTGGTCAGCAGCCAGTCGTGCAGGGCCAGGTCCTCGCAGAGGGCGACCACGGCGCCCAGGTCCGTGGTCGGCACCCGCAGCCGCAGCGAGCGGATGTCGTCGGAGACCAGCGTGAACGTGCCGCCGGGCCGGTCCACCGTCCGGTCCAGCCGGGCGGTCCAGCGCAGCCGGACCCGTGGGGTGCGCAGCGGCGGGGCGTGGTCGATCAGCCGGGACCGCTGGACCGTGTCGAGCATCCGCGCCGCGATCGCGCTCAGTTCCAGTGTCTCCGCGGTCCGCGTCCCGGTGAGCACGCCCTGTTCCAGGTCGGACTGGTCGAGTCTGCCGATCGCCTCCAGATGACCGGGACTGGCCAGGTAGTGCGACCAGGGCAGCCGGATGGTGGTCCGGGCGGGCGCCACCCGGGCGTACGCCGAACCCTGCGCGACATGACCGGCCACCACGACGGCGCGGGACACGACCGTGCCGATGGCCCGGGTCTGGCGTCCGGAAGTGGTCGGCAGCCGGCAGTCCACCCCTTCGAGATGGTCCGGCGAGATCGACCGCGCGATGGGCCGTTCGACCGAGCGGACCCGCTCGTTGGCCTCGTTGCGGAGCAGGTGTTCGGTGGCGCGCCGGGGCAGGGCGGCGGAGTTCTGCAGGAGGCCGGTCTGGACCTCTCCGAATGCCAACATGAGTCCTCCGCGGCCGTTTTCTGATTCCATCGTGACGTTCTGCGGCGAGACCCGGCAATCACCTCGCGCCGGAAGGATAAGGGCTTGTCGGCCGAGGTCGGCCGAGGTGCGGCCGGGTGCCGAAATTTCTGCCCGTGCGACGCCGCCGAGTAAGCCGTTAGTGTCGGGGGGTGACCGTTACCAACATCGATGCCATTGTGGTCGGTGCGGGCGTCTGCGGTTTGACCAGCGCACTGTGCCTGGCCCGGCGAGGGCTCTCGGTGAGTGTCGTGGCCCGGAGGCTGCCGCCCGCCACGGACTCCTGTGCCGCCGGCGCCATGTGGGGGCCGTTCCTGGTCGATCATCCGGAGGCCGAGCGCTGGGCCGGGGAGGGCCTGACCGCCTTCCGCGAGCTGGCCGCCGCGCGTGCCGCCGGAGTCACCATGGTGCGTGGCGTCGAGGTCTCCCGGGGCGTCGCCGATCCGCATCCCTGGCTGCACCTCACCGGGGACCTGGAGCGGTGCGACGAGTGGGCCTGGCCGGCGTATCGCAGCGCCTGGCGCTACACCACGGCCGCGGTCGACATGCCGGTCTACTCGGAGTACCTGATGGCCCGGCTGCGGGCCGAGGGCGTCCACGTGGAGCGGCGCGAGCTGCGGTCGCTGCGGGAGCTGACCGGTCAGGCCCCGGTGATCGTCAACTGCAGCGGCAGCGGCGCGCGCCGGCTGGCCGGTGATCCCGGCCTGGTCCCGGTGCGCGGTCTGGTGGTGGTGGTTCGCAATCCCGGCATCGACACGTTCTTCGCCGAGGACGGCGACGGCCCCGAGCTCACCTACTACATCCCGCACGGTGACACGGTCGTGCTCGGCAGCACCATCGAGGCGCCCGGCGGGGTGGCGCTTCCGGAGGCCGTCGCGGTCGAGCGGATCCGCCGCCGCTGTGCCGGCATCGAGCCGCTGCTGCGGGACGCGCCGGTGATCGGGGTCCGCTCCGGGCACCGGCCGGTCCGCGACCGGATCCGGCTGGAGACCACCACCCTGGGCGGGCAGGTGGTGATCCACAACTACGGCCACGGCGGCGGTGGCGTGACCGTCTCCTGGGGCTGCGGCCGGGACACCGCGTCCATGGTGGAGGCTTGCCTGACGCGACTATATTGATTCGCTACGCGGCGTTTTAGGGGGAACGCGGCGAGGGGAGATTCGCTTGAGCGAGGCCTACATCTCCGCGACCTTCGAGGATCTGAAGGAGTGTCGCGAGGCCGTCCGCCATGCGCTCGGCCTCATCGGGCTGCGTTTCAAAACCATGGAGGAGTACGTTGCGGGCGCCACCGCCCCGCTCGCGCGCTGCCTCGACGACGTCGAGTCCTGTGACATCTACATCGGCATCTTCGGCTGGCGGTACGGCTACACCCCGCCCAAGCAGTCGAAGTCGATCACCCATCTGGAGTACGAGCACGCCGTCGCCAGCGGCAAGGACTGCCTGATCTTCCTGCTCAGCGACCGCGCCGCCTGGCCGGTGAGATTCGTCGACCGGGGCCCCAAGGCCGCTCAGGTGGACGCGCTGCGCGACGTGCTCCAGCGCGAGCATCTGTGCAGCTTCTTCGACTCCCCGGCGGACCTGAGCCTGCTCGTCTACGCCGCCGTCCACAAGCTGCTGGAGCAGCGGTCCCGGGGCGCCGCCGCGGTCCCGGTCGCGCCGGTGGCCCCGGGGCTGAGCGCCGCGGTGACGGCCCACTACTTCGAGCGGCTCCGCCAGCAGTACGGCGGGCTCGACCTGCTGAACCTCGCCCAGCAGTCCTCTCCGTACCTGGGCACGCAGTTGTTCGACGTCTTCGTCGAGCCGTTCGCCCGCGCCGACCACCCACCCCAGCTGGGCCGGGCGCCGTGGGGGGAGGGCGCCGGCGAGGCCGAGCGACTGGACCGGGACGCGCTGCCGTTGTCCTGGCCGGGACAACCGGTCTTCGACGTGCTGTGCGAGCCGGCGCAACGGCGGTTCGTGCTGGTCGGCGACCCGGGGGCGGGCAAGTCGGCGGTGGTCCGCTACCTGACGCTGGCGCTGGCCCGGGCACATGCCGACGAGCGGCTGGCGTCCTTGGCGGGTCGTCTGCCCGTACTCGTCGAATTGCGCTCCTATGCCGCGGCGGTAGCCGCCGGGCAGTGCCGCAACTTCCGGGAGTACCTCGCGCACCGCGCCGCCACCGACGGTTACCAGGAGGAACCCGAGGGGCTCCATCTGCATCTGGCCCGGGGCGATCCGGCGGTGGTGGTCTTCGACGGCCTGGACGAGATCCTGGAACGGCGGATCCGCGAGGAGACGGCCGGGCAGATCGCCACGTTCGCCGAGACGTTCCCGGAGGCCCGGGTCCTCGTCACCACCCGGCCCGCGGAGTACAACCGGCGGGCGCTCGCCGCCGCCGGGTTCGCCCACCACACGCTCCAGCGGTTCGTGCCCGAGCAGACCGCCGAGTTCCTGCGCCGCTGGTTCGAGGCGCTGCCGGAGGCCCGGGGCACCGACGCGACGGTCCGCCGGGAGGTGGTGATCGGCACGATCCGCCGCTCGCCGGAGCTGACCGAGCTGGCCGGCAACCCGATGCTGCTCAGCATCCTCGCCGTCATCGGCCGGCACCGGATGCTGCCGAAACAGCGCTGGCGGCTGTACGAGCAGGTGGCGGTCACCCTGGTGGACAGCTGGGACGACAGCCGGATGGTGGACGCGCCGGCCGCCTCGCAGCGCCTGGACTCCGAGGTCAAACACGAGCTGCTGCGCGGGCTGGCCTTCGACATGATGTCCGGCCGGCTGGGGCACCGCGACCATGTCGGCGGCGACCAGCTGCGCCGGATCTTCACCCAGCATCTGGAACGGCACGGTCTCGGCTGGGCCGACGCCAGCGAGTTCGCCCGGCAGGCCATCGACCAGCTCCGCCGCCGCAGCTACGTGCTGGGCCGGTACGGCCGGGCCGACTACCGTTTCGTGCACCGGACCTTCCAGGAGTTCTACTGCGCCTGGGCGATCATCGAGCGGTTCAGCCCGGGCGGGTCCCGGTTCGACGAGATCCGGGCGGTGTTCCGGGAGAACTGGGCCGATCCGGCTTGGCGCGAGACCCTGCGGCTGGTCGCCGGTCAGCTGTCGGCGGGTTTCGCCGCGGAGCTGGTCGAGCTGCTGATCACCGAGGTCAACCCGGAGTGGTGGGAGCATCCTGGACCGTCCGGCCGGGCGCCCCGCCCCGGCCCGCCGTGGAACGTCGCTCTCGCCGTGCAGTGCCTGGCCGGGGTGCGGCAGATCGCCGACGCCCGGCACGCCGCCGAGCTGGCGCTGCGCGAAGTGGTCCGGCTCATCGAGCACTGCGCCGCCACACCGGACCGCGACCTGCCCGGCCCCGACTACGCGGACCTGCTGGTCGACGAGTTCATTCCGGCGATCGAGGCGATCGGACCGAACTGGCCGGACCGCGAGGCCTACCTGGACTGGTATCGCACGGTCGGGGTGGAGATCGTCGGCAACCCGGCGGCCGCCTCCGCCGCCCGGATCGCGGCCATCCTGGCCCGGCCGGACGACCTCTTCGACGAGGTCTTCAAAGCCCGCATCGGCGGGTCCGACGACGTCCGCGTGGTGTGCGCCGCGGTCGCCGGCCTCGGCGAGCTGGCCCATCAGGCGGTCCGGCAGGAACGGGCCGACGAGGGCCGCCTCGCGCTGGACCCGCTGGTCCGTGCCGCCGGGGACACCCGGGCCGTGGTCCGCCTCGCATCGGTGCAGGCGCTCGCGCCGCTGGCCGCCGTCTACCCGGAGGCCCGTGCCGTGCTCGTCCGGGCGGTCGCGCCGGACCCGCGCCGCCGGGACGGCTTCTCCACGGTGCGGCTCTCCGCCGTCCAGATTCTCGGTGAACGGCTGCGGGCCGAGTCCGGGATCGAGGAGATCCTGCTGGAGTGCCGCCGCGGCGACCCGCACCCGGCCGTCCGGGCGGGCGCCCTGCGCGTCCTGGCCCGCCCCCGGCAGCTGTCAACGGCGGTGGAGGAGGATCTGGTGGACGCCTGCCGCAGCGACCCGGCCCCCGAGGTGGTGGAGGCGGCGGCCGGGATCCTGCTGCCCCGGGCCGGCAGCGACGGGCCGGTGCGGGAGCTGCTGCTCCGGCGGATGCGCACCGACCCGGTGGCCGGCGTGCGCCGTGCCGCGGTGCGACTGCTGGCCCGCAGCGGCCCGGAGGCGCGGCTGCTCGAACGGATCGAGACGGACCCGGACGGGGCGGTCGTCCGCGCGGCCGCCGTGGCGCTCGCCGGGCGTGGGCACCGCCCGGGGGAGCGATCCTGGCAGACGCTGGTGACCCGGCTGGCCGGCGAACCGGACGAGGTGCTGCGGGTGGCTCTCGTCCGGGTGCTCGGGACCACCTACCGGGCCTATCCGCGTACCGAGGAGATCCTCACCGGCTCGGCTACCGCGGACACCGAGCCGGCCGTACGGTTGGCCGCCGTGCTGGGGCTGGCCGGCCTGCCGGCCGCGCCGTCCCGCGAGGCCGTGCTGGCGCGGGTCGCCGGGCAGGACCCGACGCCGTCGGTCCGCCGGGCCGCGGTCGAGTCGCTCGCCGGTGACCGGGGGCCGACCGCGACCCGGGCGCTGATCACCGCGGCCGTGCACGACTCGGACACCGAGACGCGGACCGCGGCGCTGCGTGGGCTGTGCGGGCGGATCCTGGAGCTGTCCGACGCCCGCCGCCTGCTGGACCTCACCGGTGAGGGCCACCCGGAGGTCCGGCTCGAGGCACTGCGGGTGCTGATCGCCGACTGCCCGCCCGACATCGACCTGCCGGCGCTGCTGCTCGACCGGACCAGCAACGACAGCGTGGGCGAGGTGTTCGCGGCCGCCGCCCGGGCCGCGGTGCTGGACCGCGACGGCGCCGGCCGGTTCTGGGCCGTGATCGCCGAGCGGGCCGCCGCCGACCCCAATCCGGAGATCCGGGCCGCGGCTGTGGAGATCCTCGGCTCCGGCGGCGACGCCGACCGGGCCGGCGCCGTCGAACCGGCCGGGGAGGTGCTGCGCGACCGGGTACGGGTGGACACCGACCCGGCGGTGGTGGCCGCGGCGGCCCGCGCGGCCGCGGCGCTGAGCGAGGACGGGACCCGGGCCGACCTGCTGTCCCGCCTGGCCGATTCCGACCCGGTGATCCGGCCGGTGCTGGTCCGGGCACTGGCACACTGGATCACCGACGACGAGGTGCGGCAGGTGCTGCTGACACAGGCCCGGACCGCGGAGGCCTACGAGACCCGCCGCGCGGCCGTCGAGACGCTGGCGCCGATCGCCCACCTCGACGAGGTCCGCGACATCCTGATCGACTGCGCCGAGGACGACGATTTCGCCGTCCGCAACACGGCGGACGCGTTGCTGCGGCTCAGCGGCCGCTGGCCGGGGTCCAGTCGTTTATGAAGGCGTAGTCGATCCGGTCCAGGATGGTCGGCGGCAGCTCGATGCCCTCCGGAGCGGCCCGGGTCTCCAGATCCTCCATGATCAGGGGATCCACCCGGACCTGGTGCAGGACCGTGCGCGCCGCCATCTCGATCTCCATGAACCGGGTCGGCAGGATGGAGAAGCTCCGGTACGCGCAGAACGAGTTCTTCGTACCGGTCAGCTTGATCACCGGCGGCAGGTCGGACCAGTCGCTCGGATAGGCGCCCTTGATCGTCACCGGCTTGGTGAGCTGCTTCTCCTCCGGGCGCAGCAATCCGAGCCGGAGCAGCTGCCACACCGACGCCAGGAACGAGCAGGACCACAGCTCGTCGTCGCGGATCTCGACGTCCATGAAGACGGAGTGCCGGTTCGCCGCGGTCTGCTCCGGGCTCTGCCACGGCTCGGCGGCCATCGCCGGGGCGGCCGCGGTGTTGGGGGACCGCCGCCCGTTCGACAGCCAGCCACTGTCCTTGACGGCGGGCCGGCCACCGTTGGCGCCGCGCAGCGGCTCGGGCACGATCTGGTCGAAGACCAGCTGGGCCAGCCTGGTGTCGCCGAACTCGGCGCAACTCGACTCACGGGCGATGTAGTCGATGGACAGCCCGCTCTTCGCGGCCGCGTCGACCACCTTCTTGATGATGACGCCCGGCTCGTCGAGGCGGCTGAAGTAGTCGTCGATCAGGAAGCAGGTGCTGATCCGTGGCGAGGTGGTGCCCCAGCGGCCCATCGACTCGATGGCCTTGACCCATGGGTAGACACTCACGAAGTAGTCCGCCAGCCTGCTCTCGCCCTCGCGGGCCTGGAGGTCCTCCATGTAGAGGTGGCCGAGTTCCAGCGAGACGTGCGAGAGGCCGACGGAGGGGGCGACGACCTCCGTCGCCTGCTCCCGGTAATCCATGCGGTGCAGCGCGACCGTCATAGGGTCTCCCAAGAGGAGTCGTCGACGAGGCGCCTCGCCAGCAAGTCGAACGCGTTCCGGGTCTCCTGGTTCGCGACGCCGCTCACCACGTCTTTGTCAGTGATCAACTGTTCTTGCCATTGGAGCATGGGGTCCAGTGGTACCGACCCTAATAACAGATTTTTGCCGACTTGGTGCTCCCCGGCCAGTCGAGTGAGCCGTCTATTGCACTCATCGAGCCAAATGCCCTGTTTCGCGGTGAGACCGCTCTGGGTCGACGGCGCCGGGTCGATCACCGCGGTACGCACGTACCGCAGGTGGTTGGCGAACTGCTGCCGGTCGTGCCCGGACTTCTCGGCGATCGTGAGCAGCCCTCGCGGACCGTTCACCAGCCCGCCGGCCGCCACCACGTGCTGCCGGGTCCATCGGTGGAAGACCAGCCAGCGACTCATGATCTTCTGCATCTCCGGCATCGCCGTCACCTTGAGCACCATCTCGACCGCCAGGTTGCGGCCCGCGCTCAGGTCCACCATGCAGAGGCTGAACTCCTCGTTGAGCCGCAGGAACAGCTCCAGACACCGGCCCACCAGGTCGGCACGATCCGGGAAGTCCCCGCCGCCCACGTCACCGGGCAGCAGGACGAGACGGCCGGTGTTGGCCTGCCCGTCCCGGATGCCACGCCGGTCGGTGGCGGTCCAGACGTCGATCCGCTCCGGCTGGTACACCTCCTGCAACAGGTAACGGTGCATGCCGGAGCCGCTGGTGGTGCCGTTCTCCGCGCGTTCGATGCCGAAGATCGCGCCGGCGGTCGGCGAGCCGAAGTCGAAGTCGAGGTAACAGACGTCGTTCCCCTGCAGAGCGCTGCGATACAGCAGGTTGCTGCTGGTCACCGAACGGCCGGTGCCGCCTTTGTCGGACGCGGCGAAGACGAACATCAGATCGCCGTGCTCTCGCTGTGACGGACGGCCTCGAGACCGTCGAGCTCCATGAGAACCCAGTTCACCAGGGCGGACGCGGCGCCCGGCCGGGTACGGGCGATCGAGCGGGATCGCTCCAACTTGGCCCGGATCTCGGTCAAGACGTCCATCACCTCGAGGCTGGCATCGGCGGAACCCCTCATGAGCTCCATGTCGTACAGGTGCTCCGCTTCGTAGAGCAGGTCGAAGGCGCGGACCACGAGCCGATCGTTGACCAGCGGCTCCTCGCTCAACAGGTTCGCCGCGCTGACCAGGCCGGCGACCACCCGTTCGGTGTAATACCACGAGGGCTTGTCGTACTCCGGCAGCTCCTCGAAGACGAGCGTCGGCTGGTCCCACAACCGCCGGTGGTGGGACTCCTGCAACCGGCGGCGGGAGAGGTGGTCCCACACCCGGTCGGCCAGGCGCAGCAGCCGGGCCCGCTCCTCCACATCGCTCAGCAGGCCGGCGATCGCGATGCACCGCTGCAGCAGCAGGGAGGCGAACTCACCGACGAACCAGATCGCGGTGGTGTCGTCCGCCGAGTCCTCGGCGCTGCCCTCCAGCGACACCCGGAGCCCGGGGGAGTGCAGCTTGATGCCCGAGTCGCCGGGCCGGTGCTTGCGGGTCACCCGGGCCTCGTTGGCCAGATCGGCCAGGACCGCGCCGATCCGGGCCAGGCGGGTGTCCGAACCGCGCTTACGGACCAGGTCCTTGACGACGATCGAGGTCACCAGAAGGGTGTAGTACTCGCTGCGCAGGCCGTCGGTGGTCTGCCAGGGCGGGTCCTCCAGCGGCCAGACCGGGCCGCCGCCGAAGGTCGCGACCGTGGCCCAGTAGGTGAGGGTCAGGTCCCAGCGCAGCTGGAGAGCACGGGACAGGCGCTGCTGTTCCTCGTTGAGCAGGCCCAGGACCCGGGTACGTTCGGAGAAGAGGTCCTCGATGGCGTCGACCGCCACCACGGTGAAATACAGGTAGGGCTTGTTCTCGGCCACCCCGTCGGGCTGCGGGCCGATGTCCTCCACCTCGTCGTCCGTGGAGCCCGTGGCAGCGGTCGCGTCCTTCTCCCGGCTCGCTGACTTGTACTCCAGCTCGACCGCCGGCGCGTCCCTCACGATGCCCCAGGACCAACCGCACTCGAACAGCGCGTTGGCGCTCTCCAGGTCCTCCGTCTGCCCCGACCCGATCAGCACCTCGTTGAACGACGCGATCGTCTCCTGGAGCACCGTCCGGAACTGGTTGACCACGGTCTTGGACGGCGTGCCGGACTTGTTGATCGTCTGGAGCAGGATCTGGCCGGGGTCGTCGTCGGCCTCGAAGACGTGTGTGGAGAAGCTGCGCAGCAGGCCGACCATCGCCGCGGTGAGCCGGATGCTGGCCAGCCGCTCCAGCGCCCGCAGCTCGCGGCGCAGCCCCATCCGGGTGACCGACTGCCGGAAGATCCGCACGAAACCGATGGTGGACAGGGAGAGGGTGACCGAGATGGCGAACGAGTCAACGATGTCACGGCTCTGCTGAGCCTCGTTCACCTTCGCGTCCTCGTCGGCCTTGAAGTAGCTGCCGCCGGAGAACACCGGCCGGTCCCCGTCCACATACCTGGTGAAGTACTCGGTGGCGATCCGCACCAGGTTCAGCGGGATGGTCTTCTCGTCGCCGAGCGGGCGGAGAGCCTCCAGCATGGCCTCGGCCGTGGCGTTCGGCCGGTCCAGCGCGAACGGGCCCACCTGGGTCGCTGGCAGCAGGATGCAGAGCAACTGCTCGGCATCACTGATCGAATTCGATCCGTCGCGGCCGCCCCAGTGCCAGACGCCGTCGCGCCAGGAACTCTGGATTGTCGCTTTCCACGTCTCCAGCAGGTGCTGTCGCGGTTCGATCCTCACTGGTGCACACCACCATCCTGCGGACCTCGCCGGCCGCACCGAGAGGCACGCGGCGGTGCCGGCTCCCTCATGATGTCGCACTCGTCAAGGTACCAACCTTGGCGACGCTCCAAAGTAGCGCAACGGCATCAAAAATCGCGCGCGACCCTCCAATGAAGAACGATCCGGCGGCCGGGAGGACACACGAAAAACGGGGGCGACGGACCGGTGGTCCGTCGCCCCCGCCCGGAGCGAGAGATCAGTTCGCCTGCTCGGCCAGAGCGAGGAACTGCTTCTTCGAGGCGAGCGCCTGCTCGGCCTCCTTGATCCGACGCGCGTCGCCGGCCGCCTGGGCCCGGGCCAGCCGCTGCTCGGCCTCGGCCACCTGCTCGCGCATCTGGCGCAGCAGCGGGTTGTCCTGCGGGCTGGTCTTGCGCCATGCCGAGTCCATCGCCACCCGGATCCGCTCCTCGGCGGCCCGCCAGCGGCGGTCCAGCGAGGCGGCGGCCTCCCGGGGCACCCGGCCCGCGTCGTGCCAGGCGGCCTGCGCGTCCCGCAGACGGTTCTGCGCGCCGCGCGGGTCGGCGTCGACGTCGACGGCCTCGATCTCGGCCAGGATGGCCTGCTTCTTCTCCAGGTTGCCCTGGTACTCCGCGTCCCGGGCGGAGAAGACCTCGCTGCGCCGGGTGAAGAACGCGTCCTGAGCGGCTCGGAAGCGTTCCCAGAGGCGCTGCTCGGCCTCCTTCGCGGCGCGCGGCGCCGCCTTCCACTCGGTCATCAGGTCCTTGAGCCGGTTGGCCGTGCTCGACCACTCGGTCGAGTCGGCCAGTGCCTCCGCCTCCTTGACCAGCTCCTCCTTGGCGCCCTGCGCCTGCTTGCGCTGGCCGTCGAGGGTGGCGAAGTGGGCGCCCCGGCGGCGGGTGAACCCGTCCCGGGCGGCGGCGAACCGCTTCCACAGCTCACCGTCGGTCTTCTTGTCGACGCCGCGGATGGTCTTCCACTCGTCGAGGATCTCCTTGAGCCGGTCGCCCGCCGACTTCCACCCGGTCGCTTCGGCGGCGATCTTCTCCGCCTCCTCGACCAGAGCGGTCTTGCGGGCCACCGCCTCGGTCCGGGCCACCTCGCGGGCGGCACGGGCCTCCCCGGCCTTCTCCTCGGCGAGGGTGGCGAGGCGCTCCAACCGGGCCGCCAGCCCGTCGATGTCACCCACCACGTGAGCCTCGTCGAGCTGGGTCCGCAGCCGCTTCACGCTGGTCAGCGAGTGGGCCGCGTCCGCCGCGCCGGACTTGAGGCGAGCCTCGACGAGGTCGACCTCGGTGACCAGGTCGTCGAATCGCCGGGCGAAGTGAGCGAGCCCCTCCTCGGGGGTGCCCGCCTGCCAGGAGCCGACCACACGGTCGCCCTCGGCGGTCTTCACGTACACGGTGCCGTCGGCATCCACGCGCCCGAAGGCCGTCCAGTCGTTCATGAGCTCATCCTCAGTCTCCCGGCGCCGCAGGTCCAACCGGACCTCGGCCACCGCCATAGCGCAGTCTCGAATGCCAACTTCTCAACGGCATTCTTTCTCGCGCATTGTCACAGGTCCAACCCGGTCAGGGGAAAGCTCCCGCCGACGACCGTGACACAACGGTGTCCTACGGTTGGCCGGTGCCGTACCGGACAGGTCAACGGGTGGTCACCGTCGTCGGCCCGACGGCGGCCGGTAAATCCGCGCTGAGCATCGCCCTCGCACACGAACTCGGCGGCGAGGTGATCAACGCCGACTCGATGCAGCTCTACCGTGGCATGGACATCGGCACCGCCAAACTCACCTTGGCCGAGCGCGAGGGCGTACCGCACCATCTGCTCGACATCTGGGACGTCACCGAGCCCGCCGCGGTCGCCGAGTACCAGCGGCTGGCCCGCGCCGCGATCGACGACGTGCTCGGCCGAGGCCGGGTGCCGCTGCTGGTCGGCGGCTCCGGATTGTACGTCCGCGCGGTCCTCGAGGACTTCGAGTTCCCCGGAACCGACCCGGCGATCCGGGCCCGGCTGGAGGAGGAGCTCGCCGCGGCCGGCCCGGCGGTGCTGCACGCCCGGCTCGCCGACCGCGACCCGGCGGCCGCCACCAGGATCCTGCCGAGCAACGGCCGCCGCATCGTCCGAGCCCTCGAGGTGATCGAGCTGACCGGCCTGCCGTTCACCGCGAGCCTGCCCGCCCCGCGGCCGGTCTACGAGTCGGCGCAGATCGGCGTCGACCGGGACACCGCCGCGCTGGACGAGCGGATCGCGCTGCGCGTCGACGTGATGTGGGCCGCCGGGCTGATCGACGAGGTCCGCGGCCTGACCGGCATCCGGGAGGGCCGGACCGCCTCCCGCGCGCTCGGCTACCAGCAGGCGATCGCCCAGATCGACGGCGAGCTGACCGAGGAGCAGGCGAAGGCGGACACGGTCCAGGGAACCCGCCGGTTCGTCCGCAGGCAGCGCTCCTGGTTCCGTCGCGACCCCTCGATCACCTGGTTGGACGGGACGGACCCGAAGCTCGTGGCGGACGCGATCGCGCTTGCGCGATGATGGTCGGCGTGCGGTTCACCAAAGGCCACGGAACAGGCAACGATTTCGTCATCCTCCCCGACCCCGACGGGGAGCTGGAGCTGACACCCGAGCTCGTCGCGGCGCTCTGCGACCGCCGTAAGGGGATCGGCGGCGACGGTGTGCTCCGGGTGGTCCGCAGCGCCAAGCATCCCGAGGCCGCCGGCTTCGCGGCACAGGCCGAGTGGTTCATGGACTATCGCAACAGCGACGGCTCGATCGCCGAGATGTGCGGAAACGGCCTCCGCGTCTTCGTGCGCTATCTGCTCGACCGCGGCCTCGCCACGCCCGGCCCGGAGGGCCTGCCGATCGCCACCCGGGCCGGCGTCCTGGTCACCCTGATCGGTGACGGCACCGTCCGTGCACGGATGACGACCCCGAGGGTGTACGCGGGAAGCACCGCGACCGTCGGCGCCCTCACCGTGCCCGGCGTCGCCGTGGACACCGGCAATCCCCACCTGGTCTGCGGCCTGCACGACGGCGTCGAGCTGGCCTCGCTGGACCTGACCGGCGCCCCGCTGCACGACCCGGCCCTCTTCCCGCACGGGGTGAACGTCGAGTTCACCGAGCCCGCCGAGCCGGTCGACGGCGCCGACGGGCACGTCCGGATGCGGGTGCACGAGCGCGGTTCGGGCGAGACCCTGTCCTGCGGGACCGGCGCGCTCGCGGTCGGCGCGGTGGCGCTGCGCGACGCCGGCCTGGAAACCGGCTCGGTCGCGGTGGACCTGCCCGGCGGCCGCCTGGTGGTCACCCACGACAGCGACGGCGGCTGGTGGCTGGAAGGCCCGGCGGTGCTGGTCGCCGACGGCGAGATCGACCCGGCGGCGCTGGTCTGATGCTGCACCGCGTCGCGCACCGGGGCTACTCGGCGGTGGCCCCCGAGAACACTCTGCCCGCCTTCGCCGCCGCGCTGCGGGCCGGCGCCACCTTCGTCGAGTTCGACGTCCGGGTCACCCGGGACGGCGTGCCCGTGGTCATCCACGACCGGACGGTCAACCGCACCACCAGCGGCTCCGGCCGGGTCTGGGACCTGACCTACGACGAGATCGCCGGGTTCGACGCCGGGTCCTGGTTCGGCGCCGGCTTCGACGGTTTGCGGGTGCCGACCCTGGCCGAGACCCTCGACCTGCTCGCCCCCGGCAAGGCCGGGCTGCTCGTCGAGATCAAACCGCCGGCCACCCTCGACGAGGTGAAGTCGATCGTCGCCCAGCTCGCCGAGCGCGACCTGCTGGACCGCTCGGTGCTGCAGAGCTTCGACGCCGACGTGGTCCGCAAGGTTCGCGACGTGGCCCCCGAGGTGCGGCGCGCTCTGCTGCTGTTCCGGTTCGACGCGGAGACCGTCGAGCTGTCCCGGGAGCTGGGTGTCACCTTCACCAACCCGTCGGTGGAGGACGTGCTGAACGGCCCGGAGATGATGGCCGCGCTGGCCGCCGCCGGGATCGGCGTGATGCCGTGGACGCCCAACGACATGACCCAGTGGCGCCCGCTGGTGGACGCGGGCGTCTCCGGCCTGATCACCGACCTGGTCGGCGAACTCACCGGCTGGGCCGGCGCCTGACGTCGGCGTGCACCGGCCCGGCCGTGCCCCGGCCCGGCCGTGCCCCGGCCCGGCCGTGCCCCGGCCCGGCCGTGCCCCGGCCCGGCCGTGCACCGGCCCGGCCGAGCGCACCCGGCGGGCCACGGCGCGTGTCTCGACGTGTGTGGGGTTCGGGCGCGGTCCGCACCCGAACCTCACACGGCGGGCGCGGTCCGCACCCGAACCTCACACGGCGGGCGCGCGTCACGCGTACCCGGAAATGGTCTTGGTTTCAGAAGGTCGTCTCCGGGGCCTTGCCGAGTTCCGCCTCCGGCGCCGCAGCCGGATTGGCCGGGACCGGTCCGCCCCGCACGACCGCCCGGATCGCCGCCGCCACCGCCGGGGTGACCTTGGGGTCGAAGACGCTCGGGATGATCACGGTCGGGTTGAGCTTGTCCTCGCCCACCACATCGGCGATGGCGCGGGCCGCGGCCAGCGCCATCTCCTCGGTGAACTCCTCGGCCGCCGCGTCCAGCATGCCGCGGAAGACGCCCGGGAACGCCAGCACGTTGTTGATCTGATTGGGCTGGTCGGAACGGCCGGTCGCGACGATCGCGGCGTGCTTGCGGGCCTCCCGCGGGTCGACCTCCGGGTCCGGGTTGGCCATCGCGAACACGATCGCCTTGTCCGCCATCCGGGCGATGTCGTCGCCGGTCAGCAGGTTCGGCGCGGAGACGCCGATGAAGACGTCCGCGCCGGCGATCGCGCCGGGCAGGTCGCCGGAGTAGTTCTCCTTGTTGGTGTGGTCGGCCAGCCACTGCATCGACTCGTTGAGGCCGGGCATGCCGCGGTGCAGGGCGCCTTTCCGGTCGTAGGCGATGATGTCGGCCACGCCCTGCCGCATCAGCAGTTTCATGATCGCGGTGCCGGCCGCGCCCGCGCCGGAGACCACCACCTTGACGTCCTGCATCCGCTTGCCGACCACCCGCAGCGCGTTGGTCAGCGCCGCCAGCACGCAGATCGCGGTGCCGTGCTGGTCGTCGTGGAACACCGGGATGTCCAGCTGCTCCCGCAGCCGCGCCTCGATCTCGAAGCAGCGTGGCGCCGCGATGTCCTCCAGGTTGATGCCGCCGTAGGCCGGGGCGATCGCCTTCACGATCGCCACGATCTCGTCGGTGTCCTGTGTGTCCAGCACCACCGGCCAGGCGTCCACGCCGCCGAACCGTTTGAACAGCGCCGCCTTGCCCTCCATCACCGGCATCGCGGCGGCCGGGCCGATGTTGCCCAGGCCGAGCACGGCCGAACCGTCGCTGACCACGGCGACCGTGTTGCGCTTGATGGTGAGGCGGCGCGCGTCCGCCGGGTTCTCCGCGATGGCCATGCAAACCCGGGCGACCCCCGGGGTGTACGCGCGGGAAAGCTCGTCCCGGTTGCGAAGCGCGACCTTCGACGACACCTCGATCTTGCCGCCCAGGTGCAGCAGGAACGTCCGGTCGGAGACCTTGCGGACGTCCACGCCGTCCTGGTCCTCGAGTTGCTTGACGACCTGGTCGGCGTGCGCGGCGTCGGCGGTGTCACAGGTCAGGTCGACGAGGACGTGAGTGGGGTCGGAGTCCACCACGTCCAGCGCCGTCACGATCGCCCCGGCCTCACCCACACAGGTGGTGAGCCGGCCGATGGACGAGGCGTCCGCGGTGACGGCGATTCGGATCGTGATCGAGAATCCTGCGCTCGGCAGGCGGGTGGTCACCACTGTGGTCCCTCCGACGTTGGTGGGGTGCTGAGTGCCCGCCCGCGGGCCGCGCTGCCGCGGCATGGTCCCGGCGGCGGCCGCACGACCCGCGGGCGGGCACTCGAATTGTCGCTCGCGCCGAATGGTTCGATCTCCCCGCGGTGGTTACTTGTGAGTCAGCCCCGGTTATGTGGATGCACTCGGTCGCCGGACGTGCCACGATCGGTCGTAGGAGGTCACTTTTGCGAAACACGTACCAGACACCCGTCCTTGACGAGATCGATCCCACCACCGGTGAGCTCGAGCTCGAGGAGCGGCACTCGCTCAGGCGGGTGGCCGGTCTATCCACCGAGCTGACCGATATCACCGAGGTCGAGTACCGGCAGTTGCGACTCGAAAGGGTCGTGCTGGTCGGAGTGTGGACCGAAGGAAGCGTGGAAGATGCTGACAATTCACTGACCGAGCTGGCCGCGCTCGCCGAGACCGCCGGGTCCCAGGTCCTCGAGGGCCTGATCCAGCGGCGCAAGCAGCCCGACGCGGCCACCTTCATCGGCCGCGGCAAGGTCGACGAGCTGCGTGACGTGGTCGTCATGACCGGCGCCGACACCGTGATCTGTGACGGCGAGCTGTCGCCGTCCCAGCTGCGCAACCTGGAGCAGCAGGTCAAGGTCAAGGTGGTCGACCGGACCGCCCTGATCCTCGACATCTTCGCCCAGCACGCCAAGAGCCGTGAGGGCAAGGCCCAGGTCGAGCTGGCCCAGTTGCAGTACCTGTTGCCCCGCCTCCGTGGCTGGGGTGAGGCGATGTCCCGGCAGGGTGGTGGCGCGGGTGGCGGCTCCGGTGGCGGCGGCGTCGGCACGCGTGGTCCCGGCGAGACGAAGCTGGAGACCGACCGCCGGCGCATCAACACCCGGATCGCCAAGCTGCGGCGCGAGATCAAGTCCATGAAGACGGTGCGGGAGACCAAACGGTCCCGTCGTGCCGCCAGCGGTGTGCCGGCCGTGGCGATCGCCGGTTACACCAACGCCGGCAAGTCCAGCCTGCTGAACCGCCTGACCCAGGCCGGGGTGCTGGTGGAGGACGCACTGTTCGCCACCCTCGACCCGACCACCCGGCGGACCGCCGCGGAGGACGGGCGTGTCTTCACGCTCTCCGACACGGTCGGCTTCGTCCGGCACCTGCCGCACCAGATCGTCGAGGCGTTCCGCTCGACGCTGGAGGAGGTGGCCCAGGCCGACCTGGTGGTGCACGTCGTCGACGGCGCCCATCCGGACCCGGAGGGTCAGGTCAGCGCGGTCCGCGAGGTGCTCGGCGAGGTCGGCGCCGACCAGCTGCCCGAGCTGCTGGTCATCAACAAGGTCGACGCGGCCGGCGAGGAGACGATTCTCCGGCTGAAGCGGACCTGGCCGGACGCCGTCTTCGTGTCCGCGCGCTCCGGCGCCGGCATCGCGGAGCTGCACAAGGCCATCGCCGACCGGCTGCCACGGCCGGCCGTCGAGATGCGGATCCTGGTGCCCTACGACCGGGGTGACCTGGTCGCCCGGGTGCACCGGACCGGTCAGGTGCTGCAGTCGCGACACCTGGACGACGGAACCGAACTGCTCGCCCGAGTCGACGAGCGGCTCGCGGCGGATCTGGCGGAGTTTCGTTCCTGATCCCGTGATTCTCGTCATCCGTGCCGGGGGACGAAGACGAACCGAGTTCCGATCCTGATCGGAAGGCCGCATCCGGACCCGCTGGGGACGGGTGCGGCCAATCCGGTCAGCTTCCTCACCGAGGGTGAAGCGGTGGTACCACGCCGGTGCCCGGGGTGTCCCAGCTTTGATCCACACGTAATACCGGCACGGGTTCCCGCATGCGACACTGTGCCAATGCGGCGTCTCGTCTTCCCTACCATCGTGGCTCTCGGTCTCGTGATGGTCGGGTCTTCCAGTGCGTCCGCCGAGGACCCCACCCCGGCACCGACGGTCAGCGCGAAGTCGACGCCCGGCAAGAAGCTTTGCAAGATCGCTGATGCCGATCTGTCCGAGCTGTCCGGTCTGGTCGCGGTCAAGAACGGTTACGTCGCGATCAACGACGGCGCCGCGGAGGATTCGGAGGCCAAGGAGCAGGTCTTCCTCCTCAACAGCTCCTGCAAGGTCATCAAGAAGATCCCGTTCAGCGGTGCGGGCCCACGCGATCCCGAGGACATCGTCCTCTCGGCGGACCGCAAGACCCTCTGGATCGCGGACACCGGCGACAACGGCGTCCGTGACTCGCCGCCCGCCCCGCGGCCCGGCGTCGCGCTGTGGAGCATGCCGGTCGACGGCTCCGAGAAGCCGAAGATCCACCGGCTCAGTTACCCGTCCGGTGACGTCCACGACGCCGAGGCGCTGCTGTTCAACGGTGACGGCACTCCGCTCATCGTGACCAAGGAGATCGGCAAGGCGGCCGGGATCTACCAGCCCACCGCGGCGCTGAAGACCAACAACTCCACCGGCGTCCCGTTGAAGAGGGTCGGCGAGATCACACTTTTCGCGACGGAGACCGCCGGCAACCGGGTCGCCCGGATCGGCAACAAGACCATCACCGGCGGTGCGATCGCGCCCGGCGGCGGCAAGGTCACCCTGCGGACCTACACGGACGCCCTCGAGTGGGACGTGACCGGCGGCGACGTGCTGGCCGCGCTCAAGAAGACGCCGCGCACCACCGGCCTGCCCAACGAGCCGTTCGGTGAGGCGATCTCGTACAGCCCGGACGGCACGACGTTCCTCACCGCCTCCGACATGAGCGGCGACACCGCCACCGCCAACCACATCCGGCAGTACACGCCGGCCAGCACGGTCGCCGTGAAGTCCAGCAAGCAGGGCGGCGGCACGACGTCCACGCCGTGGTACATGTCGGTGGACAACCTGACGTACGCGGTGGGCGGCGTCGGCCTGCTCGGCCTGATCCTGGTCGCCGCCGGCGTCTTCGGCATCGTCAGGTTCCGCAAGTCGCCGCAGGCCGCCGGCCCGCTCGACGACGATCTGCCCAGCGGCTTCGACAAGGCAGAGCCGGGGACCGAGCTGATCGGGGTCGGCGGAGCGCCGCCGCGGGGCGCGGCCTACGGCGCCGGCCGCCCCGGTGGGGGTGGCCCGGTCTACGGCGCCAAGTCCGGCCCGCCCGCAGGCGGCCCGCAGTACGGCCGCCCCACCGGTCAGCCACCCGCACGTGGCCCCCAGCAGGCTCCGCCGCGCGGCCCGCAGCCGCTGCCACCTGGCCCGCAGCAGGCTCCTCCGGCACGCGGTCCGCAGCAGGCTCCGGTGCGCGGTCCACAGCAGCAGCCGCCGCGTGGCCCGCAGCAGGCTCCGCCGCGTGGTCCGCAGCAGCAGCCGCCACGTGGCCCGCAGCAGGCTCCGGCGCGCGGTCCACAGCAGCAGCCGCCGCGCGGCCCGCAGCAGGCGCCCGGTCGCGGCCAGCAGCCTCCGCCCGGTCGTGGCCCGGGCCAGGTGCCCCCGCGCAGTCCGCAGCAGCCGCAGCGGGGCCCTCAGCAGCCGCCCGGCCGTGGCGGCCCGCAGCCCCACGCCCGCGGTGGCGGTGGCGTCTACGGCGGTCAGCAGCAGCCCCGCGGCCCGCAGCAGGGGCCGGGGACGAATGGCGGCGGTGGCCTCCCGCCGGGCCCCGGCAACCGCTGACGATCCGGCGTGCGAACGAAGGCCGGTCCGCTCCCGGAGCGAACCGGCCTTCGGCGTTCTCGCCGCCGGGCGGTCAGACCCGGCGCAGGACCGCCACCACACGGCCCATGATGGTCGCGTCGTCGCCGGGGATCGGGTCGAAGGCCGGGTTGGCCGGCATCAGCCAGACGTGCCCGTCCCGCTGGCGGTAGCTCTTCACGGTCGCCTCGCCGTCGATCATGGCGGCCACGATGTCGCCCGCCTCGGCGTTGGGCTGCTGGCGGACCACCACCCAGTCGCCGTTGCAGATCGCCGCGTCGATCATCGAGTCGCCCTTGACCTCCAGCATGAAGACCTCGCCCTCGCCGACCAGCTCGCGCGGCAGCGGGAAGAAGTCCTCCACGGCCTGTTCGGCCAGGATCGGGCCACCGGCGGCGATCCGGCCGAGCAGGGGCACGTAGGCCGGCTGGGGCCGGGCTGCCCGCATGGCCTCGTCGTCGACCAGCTCGCCGGGGGCCCGCACGTCCACGGCCCGGGGGCGGTTCGGGTCGCGGCGCAGGTATCCCTTGCTCTCGAGGGCCTTCAACTGGTACGCCACGCTGGACGGGGAGACCAGGCCGACCGCCTCGCCGATCTCACGGACGCTGGGCGGGTAACCGTACTTCTCCACCCAGTCGCGGATGAACTCGAGGATGCGGCGCTGCCGGGCGGTGAGGTCGGAGGCCACCACCTCGGGAAGGTGACCGACCGGTGTGACCGCCCGTAACTGGGGTGCCTCCGGAGCGCGGGAGCGGCTCGTCGCACGGCGCCGGCCGGTCTCGGTCTTCCTGGTCTGCTGCTGTCGGCTCGTCCGGTCGTCGGTCGACACGTCCGCCCTCCCTGTCGGCCAGTGCCTCGTCGGCACGTGGTGCGTCGCGGAGCCGGGGGCAACGCCGTGGGGATGGCGTTTGTCCGGCTGACCCCTTCTGACGGAAAACTTAATGGGCACGTGCGACATATTCAAACATCTGTACGAGATTCCACGGCGTGTCGCTCCGAAGAGCTCGACTTCCGTACCTGTGTTCTGATAGACCGTCGTACGGGCGTTCTATCGAACGGATGTCCTAGAGGAGGGATCGTCATGACCGTCAGTGGTGCGCGACACGTCGAACCGCCCCTACGGCTCACGCGGCGTGGCCGGGTCGTGCTGCTCGGTGCCTTCTTCGCCATGGTCGTCCTGGCGAGTGCTGTCCTCTTCGCGACGGCTTCCGCGGCCTGAGCTGGCCGTCCCGGGCGCCCCTGGTTGATCTCCGTCGGGTGTCCCGCCCGTTTTTCCGGCGCGCCGCGCGTCCCACTCCGGCCGCTGCGAGTGATCGTGACATCACCCGTGGTGGTGAGGTGCAGAATACGGCGCGTCGGCACGTTGCTGAGCTTGCGTCGCCGTCCGCCGGGGCCTAGCGTCTACCCCAACATCTAGTGGTCACACGGATGTAAGTCATCCACAGGTTGGGTTTCCTTCTCCCTGGTTATCCACATGTCATCCACAGCGCAACCGGTCGTTCCGACCTTGGTTCCGCTGCGTTTCGTCATGTCCGCCAGTCCTGAGAAGGGGTCCGGAGGGAGATCCCGGTGCGCTGCCCGTACTGTCGCCATGCCGATTCACGCGTGGTCGACTCGCGTGAGGCCGATGACGGTCAACTGATCCGTCGCCGGCGGGCGTGCCCCGAGTGCGGCAAACGCTTCACGACCGTCGAGGAAGCGGTCCTCGCGGTCGTCAAGCGCAGCGGCGTCACCGAGCCCTTCAGCCGGACGAAGATCATGAGCGGTGTGCGCAAGGCCTGTCAGGGCCGGCCCGTCGACGAGGACTCCATCGCGAAGCTCGCGCAGCGCGTGGAGGAGACCGTCCGGGCCCGCGGCGCCGCCGAGATCCCCAGCCACGACGTGGGCCTGGCGATCCTCACGCCGTTGCGTGAGCTGGACCAGGTGGCTTACCTCCGATTCGCCAGCGTGTACAAGTCTTTCGACTCTCTCGACGAATTCGAGAAGGAGATCGCCGCGCTGCGCGACGCCGCCGTAGTCCGGGAAGCCGGGACGCGACACGCCGTCGCGCCACGGTCCGGCGGGCGGCCACCCAAGCTCAACGGCTGAGGCCCCGACGGCGGCCGGCCTCAGTCTGACGCATTTCTTACCGACACACCTGTAGCGGTACCTACGAGGGGGAGCACATCCATATGGCCGGAGACGGCATCACTGCAGGTCGCCAGCGCAGCCGGACGAACGGCGGCACCGGCGCGGCGGCCGGGGGGCTGCGAGTGGAGCGGGTCTGGACGACCGAGGGCGTTCACCCGTACGACGAGGTCGAGTGGGAACGCCGCGACGTCGTCATGACCAACTGGCGCGACGGCTCGATCAACTTCGAGCAGCGCGGTGTGGAGTTTCCCGCGTTCTGGAGTGTGAACGCGGCGAACATCGTCACGACCAAGTACTTCCGTGGCGCGGTGGGCGCCCCGGAGCGGGAGCGGTCGCTGAAGCAGCTGATCGACCGTGTCGTGCAGACCTACCGCAAGGCGGGCGAGGACCACGGCTACTTCGCCACCGCGGCGGACGCCGAACTGTTCGACCACGAGCTGACGTGGATGCTGCTGCACCAGGTGTTCAGCTTCAACTCGCCGGTCTGGTTCAACGTCGGCACCAAGTCGCCGCAGCAGGTCAGCGCCTGCTTCATCCTCTCCGTGGACGACTCGATGGACTCGATCCTCGAGTGGTACAAGGAGGAGGGCCTGATCTTCAAGGGCGGCTCCGGCTCGGGTGTCAACCTGTCCCGGATCCGGTCCTCCCGCGAGCTGCTCTCCTCCGGCGGCACCGCCAGCGGCCCGGTCAGCTTCATGCGCGGCGCCGACGCCAGCGCCGGCACCATCAAGTCCGGTGGCGCCACCCGCCGCGCGGCCAAGATGGTCATCCTCGATGTCGACCACCCCGACGTGGAGGAGTTCGTCTGGACCAAGGCGCGCGAGGAGAACAAGATCCGCGCGCTGCGGGACGCCGGCTTCGACATGGACCTGGGCGGCGCCGACATCGTCAGCGTCCAGTACCAGAACGCCAACAACTCGGTCCGGGTCAGCGACGAGTTCATGCGCGCCGTCGAGGAGGGCGGCAAGTTCGCGCTCCGCGGCCGGATGAACGGCGAGGTGATCGAGGAGATCGACGCCAGGAAGCTGTTCCGCGACATCGCCCAGGCCGCCTGGGAGTGCGCCGACCCCGGTCTGCAGTACGACGACACCATCAACGACTGGCACACCAACCCCGAGACCGGCCGGATCACCGCGTCCAACCCGTGCTCGGAGTACATGTCGCTGGACGACTCGTCCTGCAACCTGGCGTCGCTCAACCTGATGAAGTTCCTCAAGGCCGACGGCGGCTTCGAGGTGGCGAAGTTCGTCAAGAGCGTCGAGTTCATCATCACCGCGATGGACATCTCGATCTGCTTCGCCGACTTCCCGACCGAGAAGATCGGGGTCACCACCCGCGCCTACCGTCAGCTCGGCATCGGGTACGCGAACCTCGGCGCCCTGCTCATGGCGTCCGGTCTGCCGTACGACTCGGAGGGCGGCCGCAGCGTCGCCGCGGCGATCACCTCGCTGATGACCGGTACGGCGTACCGGCGTTCCGCCGAGCTGGCCGGTGTCGTCGGCGCGTACGACGGCTACGCCCGTAACGCCGAGGCGCACCAGCGCGTCATGCGCAAGCACGCCACCGCCAACGACGACATCCGTCCGCAGGGCGCCGTCGCCACCGAGATCCTTCGCGAAGCCACCCGCCAGTGGCAGAACGGCAACAAGCTCGGCGCGAAGAACGGCTGGCGCAACGCGCAGGCGTCGGTGCTCGCCCCGACCGGCACCATCGGCCTGATGATGGACTGCGACACCACCGGCATCGAGCCCGACCTGGCCCTGGTCAAGTTCAAGAAGCTGGTCGGCGGCGGCTCGATGCAGATCGTCAACCAGACGGTCCCGCGGGCCCTGCGCAGCATCGGCTACCCCGAGGAGCAGGTCGAGGCGATCGTCGAGCACATCGCCGAGCACGGCAACGTCGTCGACGCCCCCGGCCTCAAGCCGGAGCACTACGCGATCTTCGACTGTGCCATGGGCGACCGGGTCATCGCCCCGATCGGCCACGTCCGGATGATGGCCGCCGTGCAGCCGTTCATCTCCGGCGCCATCTCGAAGACTGTCAACATGCCGGAGACGGCGACCGTCGAGGAGATCGAGGACATTCACTTCCAGGGCTGGAAGCTCGGCCTCAAGGCGCTCGCGATCTACCGCGACAACTGCAAGGTCGGGCAACCACTCTCGGCTTCGAAGAAGAAGTCCGTCGCCCCTGACGCACCTGTGGTTGCGGAGAAGGCGGTCGAGAAGGTCGTCGAGAAGGTCATCGAGTACCGGCCGGTCCGCAAGCGGCTGCCGAAGAAGCGCCCGTCGGAGACGGTGTCCTTCTCGGTCGGCGGCGCCAAAGGCTACCTCACCGCGTCGTCCTACCCGGACGACGGCCTCGGCGAGGTCTTCCTGAAGATGTCGAAGCAGGGCTCCACCCTGGCCGGTGTGATGGACGCCTTCTCGGTCGCCATCTCGATAGGCCTGCAGTACGGAGTGCCGCTGGAGACGTACGTCGCGAAGTTCACCAACATGCGTTTCGAACCGGCCGGCATGACCGACGACCCGGACGTCCGCATGGCCTCCTCGGTGATGGACTACATCTTCCGTCGCCTGGCGCTGGACTTCCTGCCCTACGAGACCCGCGCCGAGCTGGGCATCTTCACGGCCAAGGAGCGGATCGCGCAGGCCGCCGCCGAAGCCGCCGCGGAAGCCGCCGCCGAGGAGATGGCCGCCCTGGCCTCCTCCGCCCCGGTGACCCCGGCCCCGTCGCCCGCCAGGGTCACGGTGGCCGAGGTGCAGGCCGCCACCACCCCGGAGAAGGAACCCCCGGTCACGGTCACGGCCGGCTCCTCCACCGAGTTGCTGGAGATCGTCACCGGCCACGCGGCCGACGCGCCGCTCTGCTTCACCTGCGGCACGAAGATGCGCCGTGCCGGAAGCTGCTACGTCTGCGAGGGCTGCGGCTCCACCTCCGGCTGCAGCTGAGTCTGACCATTCTCAGGGTGTCCCCTCCAGGGACACCTTGAGTTCTGAGAGTCATCGGCGAGTCTGACCAAAGGGATGTCCCCCGGACGCTTCCGTCCGGGGGACATCCTTTTGCCACCGGATCCGGCCGTGGCGGTGTGTCTAGCATGATCGGCATGTCGGATGCGCCGCCGTGGAATGACTACCGCAGGAGCCGTTTGCGGTCCGGTATGTCTTATCCCGTCGGGCGTGACCTCATCGAACGTTCGTTGCGCGAGACCGGTATCGCCATAGGAAGTCTCGACTTCGCCGTGCCCACCGCTGGCCACCCCGTTTCGCCGGAAGACCAGGACGTCATCGAGGTCTCCTGGTTCGGCAGGTCCAGGAGCCGCCGGCTGGCGAACGCTTCGCTGATGCCGGCCGACGCCCTGTTCATGCGTGTGTGGGCCGTTCCTTCCGACTGCCGCCGTGAGGTCTCGACGCTGCTTGTGGGGGCGTTACCCACCGTGTGCCAGTGGTTGGCCGCCGCGTCGGCCCGTGACCCCGGCTCCGTGTGGTCCACCTCCAACCATGAGTTGACCGTGCGTTACCGCAATCACGCGCTCGCGATCCAGGATCGATAGCCGCGACCTCCGGGCGCGGTCGGCACCGGGCCGAAGGCATCGACTCGCTAGACCGCACCGTCGGCGAGACCCGATCGCACCCGGCCCGCAACCGACGGCTCGTACGTTCGATCCCGTTCGACCCGCTGCGGCGGGCGACGCCACGGGTCGGCGCGGCGGGAACGTGCATGCGTTCCCGCAGACCAGGACCTTCCGTACGCCGATCCGGTAGTCGTCCGGGCCGTCGGGAGTGACCCGTGCCGGGACCACGCCGGATCCTGATCCGCCCGCGCGACGACCGCAGCGGCTGGGCCGTCGCCACCGGCCCGGATCTCCACGGGGCTGGCCCGCAGCACCTGTTCGGCGAGCTGGCGCTCGCACAGCCCCTGATGTGGGAGAGGTAAGCATGCTTCTCGGTGGTTATGAGGCCTTCCGATGCCCGGTGCGGGTCTGGTGGGATCACCTGCCCGGTGCCGCCCTCGATTCGGAGGCGTCATCCTCGCTGCAGCGCCGCTTCGACGGGGGCAACGTGTTCGAGGAGCAGATCTTCGCGGAACTGTCGGCGCTGCACGGTCCCGAGGCGGTGCTGGTGGGCGGTGATTCGACGGGCGAACGGGTCGAGGCGACACTCGACGCGATGCGTTCGGGTCGCCGGCTGGTGCTCGGCGGGCAACTGCCGCACGACCGGGCGGGCGGACGGGTCGGCAAGCCCGACATCCTGCTCCGGGTGACGGCGGACGACGAACCGCCCCGGTACGTGCCCGTCGACGTCAAGCACTACCGGCAGTTCGGGAAGACGCTGGCCCGTGCCGCCCGCAAGGGTGTGCCGAGGTACTCCACGCTGGCCGATCCCCACGCCCTGGTCGAGGTTCCGCGAATCAGCGGCTCCTCAGATCACCGGTTCAAAGCGTGCATGCAGTTGACGCACTACACCCGGATGTTGCAGGCGTGCGGCTTCCATCCCGGTCCGAACTGGCTCACCGGGGCGGTGATCGGCACCAGTGACATCACCGACGTCGTACCCGGCGCCGGCCGGTGGGTGCTCGGCTGGTTCGACCTGAACGAGCCTCTGTTCACGACCTACTCACGCGACCTCGAAGGTCCGAAGGTGCGGTCCGCGCTCGACCGTTACGACCACGAGTTCGCCTTCCGGCTCGAGGTCGCCCGGAAGGCGGCGGAGAGTCTCGACGACACGGCCCGGCCGGTCGAACCCATCCGGCAGGAGGACTGCGGCGACTGCCCGTACAGCTCCCGCTGCCTCGTCGAGAGTGAGGGGCGCGCGCACCGCGACATCACCCATGGGGCTCTCAGCGTACGTGAGTGGAAGGCGCTCGGCCGGCTCGGCATCGTGACCACCGCCGATCTGGCAGCGGTCGACCTCGACCGGTCCGATCTGGTGGAGAGGCTGGTGCCGGAGGTCGAGAAGAACGAGGAGCAGATGGAGAAGCGTCTCGGTGACGCCATCCGCCGGGCACGGCTGATCGTCGCCGGCCAACCGTGGGAACGCGTCGCCCCCGCCGACGAGATGCCCGCCGCGGACATCGAGATCGACGTCGACATGGAGAATCAGCAGCAGGGCGGCCTGGTCTACATGTGGGGAATCCGTAAACGGCTCGGCCAGGACGACACCACCGCCGAGTACGTCGACGACTTCCACACCTGGGCGGAACTCGACGTGGACCGGGCCGGGCATCTCGCCGAGCGTTACTTCCGGTGGTTGCAGGCGCAGATCGCGGATGCGGAGGCGGCCGGAAAGACCATCGCCTTCTTCCACTGGACCTCCCCTGAGGTCGGCAAACTGCGCCGGCATCTCCCCGGCACGATCACCGAGGAGGAGTTCTCCGCCGTCGAGAAGCATCACGTAGACCTCTGGGACCACTTCCGTAAGCGGTACTTCTCCGTGCACGGCACCGGCCTGAAGAACGTCGCCCGGTCACTCGGGTTCGAGTGGCCGATGCAGGACGCCGGCGGCGAGCACTCTCTCGGCGTCATCGAACAGGCCCAGCGCGGCGACGAGACCGCACGGCAGTGGCTGCGCGACTACAACCACGCCGACACCGCGGCGACCGCCCACATCCGCGACGCCCTCCGCTGACTCTCCTCTTCTCCAAAGGACTCGACTTGCCGGACATATCAGACGCCCTCGACCTTCGCGGCGAACGCCGCCTCTTCGTGATGCTCAGACTGCTGGCGGAGGTCGGGCAGCCGATCGACCCCGGGGCGTTGCGCGCCGCCGCCAACGTCGCCGTGCCCGTGATCCCGGCCGAGACCGTGCTGGTGGGGGGAGACAAACAGCTCTGGAGCCGCCGGATCGTCCGTGGCTATCAGGCCCTGGTGAACGCCGGAATCCTCACCACGCGGCAGGGCGACTGGGAACTGACAGCGGCCGGCCGGGACGCCGTCCGGCGCGCGGCGACCCCGGAAGACTTCTGGTCGGAGCGGCGCCCGGCCCGCCGGGCCGCGAGGACACAGGAATCCGCACCGCCGAAGAACGTGATCCTGTACGGCCCGCCCGGCACCGGAAAGACCTACCGCACCGTGGAGCAGGCACTCGTCTGCCTCGGCGTGCCGGTCACCGGGGACCGCGCGCAGATGAAGGCCGTCTTCGATCAGCGCGTACGGGACGGTCACATCAGGTTCGTCACCTTCCACCAGGCGCTCAGTTACGAGGACTTCGTCGAGGGCATCCGGCCCGGGACCCGGGACGGCGCGATCACCTACGACGTCGCGCCCGGCGTCTTCAAGGACCTCGCCCAGCGTGCCGCCGCCGACCCCGGCCAGCCGTACGTCCTGATCGTCGACGAGATCAACCGCGGCAACGTGTCTGGCATCTTCGGCGAACTGATCACGTTGATCGAGGAGACCAAGCGGACCGGGGCCAGGGAGGCGCTGAAGGTCACGCTGCCGTACTCCAAGCAGGAGTTCGGCGTACCGCAGAATCTCTTCCTGATCGGCACCATGAACACCGCGGACCGGTCCCTCGCCGGACTGGACCTGGCGCTGCGGCGCCGGTTCCAGTTCATCGAGATGCCGCCGTGCCCGGAACAGCTCGAGAAGGTGCACGTGCCCGGCGTCGACGTCGCGCTGTTCCTGACCCGGCTCAACGAACGGCTGCAGTCCCTCAAGGGCCGCGACTTCACCATCGGGCACGCCTTCTTCCTGGAGCTGGAAGGCGACTTCACCGTCGCCGACCTCCGCAGGGTGGTCGAGGGCAAGGTCATCCCGCTGCTGCAGGAGTACTTCTTCGAGGACGAGCAGCAGATCGCCCAGGTCCTCGGCCAGCGCGGCCATGCCGCGAACGCCGCGAACCTGCTGGTCAGGGAGAACACGCCGGTGGCCGGCGGCAACCCGATCTGGCGGTACGAGCGCAGCGTTCTCGACGAGGCCGCCTTCTACCGACAGGTCATCGGCGGCGCCACCCCGGCCGTCGAGATCGTGCCGGACGACGAAGCCGCGTGATGAACCGGTCGCGGACCTTCAGGGCATCGGAAACCGGCCTGCTCAGCACCGATCGGCGTACCGGCGCGACCGTGCACGTGCCGGCGGACTTCCCGTTCCGGCAGATGCTGGCGGTTCGCGGCACCGACCTGCTCGACCCGGAACGTAAGGTGCTCAGCCCTTTCCGCTACGTCGACGGCCGGACCATCGCCGGCGCGGAACACGTCGGTGTCGTCGAAACCGCCGGCACCGTCGTGGAACTGCTGCCCAAGACGTGGTCGCCGGGCCAGGATCCGTCCATGGCCCGCGCCGCACTGGAGGCGATGCTGGAGAGCTACGTCGATCAGGGCCGGTTGTCCCCACGGCGCAGCGCGCGCCGGCTGCAGCAGGCTCACCTGCGGGCCACCCCGATGTCGGTGGGCGAGCGGATCCTGCAGCGATTCACCGCCGAGGCGGAGGCGGTGATGCAGGCCGGCATCCGGTTCGGGTACTCGCCGGTCCAGGAGCAGCACCCGTTCCTGCGCGGCCGGCTCGACGTGGCACGGCAGATCCGGCAGATGCCGGGCAAGGAGCACCTGTTCCACCTGCGGCACACCCGGTTTCACCCCAGCCGTCCGGAGAACCGGCTGATCAAGTCGGCGCTGCTGCGGGTCGCCGGCCGCAGCAGGGATCCGATCCTCCGAACCCGGGCCGCGCAACTCGCCGAGATCATGCACGACGTTCCGGCGTCGCAGACGGTTCGTCATGACCTGGCACAGTGGGACAGCGGTCGGCTGCTCGCCCATTACGCCGCGGTGCGGCCATGGTGCCGGCTGGTGCTGGAACCGGTGGTCGGCCTCACCGCCGGGTCACAACTGGGCGAGGCCTGGCTGTGGCGTACCGACCGGATGTTCGAGCGGCACCTCGAAGTGAGGCTCCGGGCGCGCCTGGAGACCGCCGACCAGCACCTCGAACTCGTCGCCCAAGGCGGGCCGCGGCGCCACCTCGGCGTCAACGCCGCGGGAGAAGGAGCGTTCCGTCTGAAACCGGACCTGGCCCTCCGGCGAGCCGGCGAGTTCGTCGCGGTGCTGGACGCCAAATGGAAGCAGACCGACGGGGTGCCCTCCGAGGACGACGCCTACCAGATGTTCGCTTATGGGCATCGCTTCCTCAGTGGCCGCGGCCCCGTCGTGTTGGTCTATCCGAGCACTCCGCGGTTCACTGCGCCGGTGCGCTACCGGATGGGGGAACTGCGGTTGGTCGCCGTGCCGTTCGACGTCGTCGCCGACAGGTTCCTGATCGGTTCGGACACCGGGATCGCCGAGGCGCTCGGGAACGAACTCCACCGCCTGCTGGCGCTCGATCCCGTTCCAGACATCCGGTAGAGCCGTCCGTCGGTCGGATCGTCCCTGCCGAAGGCGACCGCGACCTCGGCGGAGCGCGACCCGGGCCGGTCGATGTCGAGGTCAGCCACGCCCCCGGCCCACCCGTCCATCGGCCACATCCGACAATGTCCGTCTACAGGGGTCATGGATGTATTCGGCGGGGAAGGAGAGCAGGATGGGCCGGCCCGAGGATCTGCAGGCGGAGGCGCGTTCGGTGCTCGCGCTGCTGGAGCCGCTGGGGCCGCTGCTGCCGACCGGCAGCTACGTCTCAGGGCTCATGGTGTGGCGCGACCTCGACGTGATGCTGGCCGGAGGCCCGGAGTTCGCTCCGGAGGACGTGGTGGCGCTGCTCGGGCGGGCGGTCACGATCCCGGGCCTGACCGGTTTCGCCTACACCGACGAGCGGGGCGACCGGTCGCCGACCGGGAAGGCGCGGGACGAGCGGCACCACGTCACCCTCACCGTGGGCGAGTGGCGTGTCGATCTGTCGATCTGGCTGCACGACGACCACGCCGACGGCGCCGCCTGGCATCGCGAGCTGGCCGGGCGGCTCACCGACGAGGAGCGGCAGGCCATCCTCGCGATCAAGAACGTGTGGCACCAGCGTCCGGAGTATCCGGACGAGGTGAGCGGCTTCGACATCTACACGGCGGTGCTGGAGCACGGGGTGCGCACCGCGGTGGAGTTCGGAGTTTGGTTGCGAACCGAGCGCAACGCCCGCTGACACCTCAATGCTCGTCCGGCGCCGGCCGAAATCCAGGTCGTAGGCATCGGCACTCCAGGATGGGCACAGATGAGGCGTACCCTGCTCGGCATGTTCGCGGCCTCGGCGGCCGGACTGCTGTTCGGCACCGGAACGGCAACCCCGGCATTCGCCGAGGCGCCGCTGCGGATCATGCCGCTCGGCGACAGCATCACGGTGGGAGTCGGTTCGCCGGGCAAGGACGGTTACCGTCTCGACCTTCAGCGCCGGCTCCGTGCCGCCGGCCTGACCGTCGACTTCGTCGGCTCGCACGCTGACGGCAGCGACGGCGACCTGGACCACGAGGGCGTCGGCGGCTGGACGATCGACCAGATCGCCGCCCAGGTGGACCGGCGCCTCGAGGAGTCCGCACCGGACGTCGTGCTGCTGCACGCCGGCACCAACAACATCACCCGGTCGGAGAACCCGGTCGTGGTGGCCGGCAAGCTCTCCGACCTCATCGATCGGGTACGCGTACGCGTACCCCGAGCGCACATCTACGTAGCGACGATCGTCGGAACCGCGGTGGCGTCGGAGGTCCCCGCCAACCGGGCCTACAACGCGCTGATCCCGGGCGTGGTGAGGTCGAAGGACGCGAAGGTGCACCTGGTCGACCAGTCGACGGTCGCCGGCCTGGACATCTACGACCGGCATCACCCGAACGCGTTCGGCTACCGGAAGATGTCCTACACCTGGTACCAAGCCCTGCGCGCCACCGTGCGCCCGGAACTGCCGCCGACCGGCAACCCGTTCCGGGCCCGCAAGGCCCACCTGTGCCATGCCCAGAGCCCGACGGTCCGCGACTGCCGCTGGTGGCACCTGCGCCGGGTGGTCACGAAGGTGAACGGTAGAACCGTCACGGTGGAGCGCTGGCAGACGCAGCGCCGGATCACCGAGACGGTCCGTGAATGGCGGCCCGGCCACCACGTGCGCGGGCGTAACGGCACGACCTGGGTCCCGGGCCGTCAGGTGACCCGGAACCGTCAGGTGACCCGCTGGTCCAGCGTCTAGCGTGCCCCGAGAAAGTCGGTGATCACGCCGGCCAGGGCGGTCGGCTGCTCGATCACCATGGCGTGCGAGGCGTCGGCCAGCGACAGATGGCGCAGGTGCGGCACGGCCCGCGCCTGCTCCACCAGGAAGCGGCGATGAGCCTCATACAGCTCGGCGAACGGCTCCTGCTCCGGCAGGTTGCGGGTGGGCAGGACGACCAGCTCGGGGCAGGTGGTGGCCGCATAGACCGGTGCCAGGTCCAGCTCGTTCATCGCGGTCCGCAGTTGGGCGGTGAGCTCGGCCGACGGACGGAGCGAGGTGTCGCCGTGCTGGTGTACCAGGTTGCGCCGGAAACCTTCGAGCCACACCTTCTCGTTGGCGCCCATGTCACGGGCCGCCATCTGCTGCCGCTCCACCAGGTCGGGCAGTTGCTCGGCCGGGATCACCTGGCCGGCGGCGGCCTGCACGGCGTCGAAGACCGCGTGCAGCCGGGCCAGCTCGGCCGTGGCCTTCTCCGGGTCGAGGCCGAGAAGGTGCTCGGGGCGGGTCGGCGGCGGGTTGCCGTCGAGGCTCACGACGCCCGGGCACTCCGGGTGCCGCTGGCCCCACAGCGCGGCCAGCATGCCACCGAGCGAGTGGCCGACCACGGCGGGCCGCTCCAGCTCCAGCTGGACGCAGACGGCGGCGAGGTCGCCGAGCGCGGCATCCCACGTCCACGGGCCGTCGGCGGAGCGCCCGTGCCCGCGCAGGTCGAGGGTGACCACCCGGTGGGCCGGCCGTAGGGCCCGGGCCAGGGTGGTCATGTGTGCCAGGTTGCCCCCGGCGCCGTGCAGCAGCAGGAGCGGTGGCTGGTCGCCGCCGAAGTCGCGGACGGCCAGCTGAACCTCGCCGGCGTCGATCAGACGGTCGTTGATCATCAGAACTCCTCGGTGGGAGGGTTGTCGCGGAGCCGGTCGCGGATGGCGGCGACCGGCACGCCACCCTCCGGATGGCGGGGCAGACGACCGCGGCGCACCAGGTCGTGCACACCCTGCCGGGTGATGCCGAGCATGGCGCCGGCGGTCGCGTAGGACACCGACTCGGCGAACGGATGACCCATCCGGCGGATCACCACCTGCCCCAGCGGGGCGCGCCACCAGTCCACCGGTGGCGCGAACGCGTGATCGTCGGGGTAGAGCGTGCCGATCAGCCGCGCGATCACGTGGGCCGCCTCGGCGTCGTCACCGTGCCGCATCGTGTGGGCCCAGTGGGCGGCCCGCAGCCGGAGGCGCTCACGCACCACCCCGACGGTCCTGTCGTCGTCGAGCAGGATCTCCAGCGGGTCGACCAGCCGGATGTCCAGCAGGCGGAGGATCTGGTCGGCGAGGTCCACCCACCGATCCTCCCGCTACTTGACAGTGCGCGTCAAGCGATATGGTCTCCTCGTGGAGAAGCGGCCGGTGGACGAGAGCAGGTCACTGACCGAGCCGCATCCGTCCCGTCTCGCGCCGGACCATCCGCGCCGTTCGGCGATCCTGGCCGCGCACGCCGCGGCGCTGGCCGAGGGGCAGGCGGGTTACCCGGATCCGGACACCGGCCTCTTCGTCCTCACCGCCGGATTCCTGGCGGAGCGCGGCGCCTGCTGCACCCGGGGCTGCCGTCACTGTCCGTATGTGCGCGACCCGTGATCACCCTCTTCCGTTGCCGCCGGGCTCCCCAGTACGGTGTGTGCGCCCTGCCCCCGGGAAGGATCTCTTAGTGCGCACGCGTTTGGCCCTTCTGGGCGCCGTGGTGCTGCTCGCCGCCGCCGGCTGCGACACCACCGAGGACGCCGCCACCGTGGCCACCCCGCCTCCCACGGAGGCCGCCGTCGAGGAGCCCGCGGCGTCGGCCGGCGGCGCCTGCATCCTGTGGGATTACGACCTCATCGAACAGACGACCGGTGTCCGTTTCGCGGTCGCCGCCGCGGGCCAGGTGCAGGACACGTCGAGTTGTGCGGTGCAGACGCTCGGCGCCGCCTGGCCGGACCTGACGCTCTCGGTGGTGGAGACGACGAAGGCGAGCGCCGCCATCTTCCTGAGCGAGCGGATGCCGGAGAAGGCCACCAAGCTGAGCGGCCTGGGGCGTGCCGGTTACCGGCTCACCACGAAGGCCGCCGCGGGCCACGGGCCGATCGTCGAGATCGGCTGGCTCAGCGAGGCCAAGCAGCTTCAGACGCTGCGTTTCACCTTCGCCAAGGGCGCCCCGGCGGCCGAGGTGAAGGACATGAACGCGAAGCTGCTCGAACTCGCCAAGGCCCTGAGCACGACGAACGGCTAGGGTGCCGCGACGAACACCCGGGACGCCACCTCGCGCGGCAGGCGGATCTTGTCGCCGGAGCGGTCGATGGTCACGCCGTCCCGCTCCTGTGCCACGGTCACCGTCGTGCCCGGGTTGATGCCGGCGGCGTGCAGTTGGCGCAGCACGTCGGAGTTGGTCTGCACGCTCTCGCAGATGCGGCGGATCTCGACGCTGCCGCTCAGGCCCGGGAAGACGAGGTTGCGCTCACCGCGGGTGAGGACCTCGGCGGTGTCGTCCGAGGCGCCGAGCTGTTCGAGGCCGGGGATGGGGTTACCGTACGGCGAGCGGGTCGGCTTGTTGAGCAGCTCGTAGACCCGCTTCTCGACGGAGTCGCTCATCACGTGCTCCCACCGGCAGGCCTCCTCGTGGGCCTCCTCATAGGGCATCCCGATGACGTTGACCAGGAGCAATTCGGCGAGGCGGTGCTTGCGCATCACCGCGACGGCGCTGCCCCGGCCCAGATCGGTCAGCACCAGATGGCGGTCGCCCTCGACGGTGAGCAGGCCGTCACGCTCCATCCTGGCCACGGTCTGGCTGACCGTGGGACCGCTCTGGTGCAGGCGCTCGGCGATCCGGGCGCGGAGTGCGGGCACACCCTCCTCCTCGAGTTCGAGGATGGTGCGCAGGTACATCTCGGTGGTGTCGACGAGATCGTGTCCGTGGCCGGAAGTCTTCATGCGCCGAGCTCCTGCCGGTCGGACGTGAGATTGCCGAGAACCCCGGCCGGTGCGTAGGTATACCAGGACTGTGTGGTGTCGACGAGATCGTTCACGATGCGGTCCTCCCAGCAGCGATAATAACGCGTTGCGGGGGGTCGGCCTCCGCCCGGACAAGTGCTGTCCGACCCTACCCGAAGCCGGAACACGTGTGCTAACAGCACGGCGTGCCCCACCGGGGGACCATGTCGCATGGCAGCATGACGGTCATGGCGGACGATGCGACAGCGGTGGTCTGGGACAGTGCGCTGCTGGACTACGACATGGGTGACCATCCGCTCGATCCGGTACGGGTGGAACTCACCATGGCGCTGGCCCGCGAACTGGGTGTTCTGGACCGCCCTGGAGTGCAGATGATAACCCCCGGACCGGCGAGTGATGTCGATCTCACCCGAGTGCACCGCGCCGACTATCTGGATGCCGTCCGCCTCGCGCCGATAGACCCCTTCTTCACCGGCTGGGGACTGAACACACCGGACAATCCCGTGTTCGACGACATGCACGAGGCCGCCGCCCGGATCTGTGGCGCCACACTCGCCGCCGCGCGGGCAGTCTGGCACGGGGCGGCCCGCCGCGCGGTCAACGTGGCGGGCGGGCTGCACCACGCCATGCCGGCCCGGGCGGCCGGCTTCTGCGTCTACAACGACCCGGCGGTGGCGATCGCCTGGCTGCTGGAGAACGGGGCACGGCGGGTGGCGTACCTCGACGTCGACGTGCACCACGGCGACGGCGTGCAGGCCGCCTTCTACGACGACCCGCGCGTGCTCACGGTGAGCCTGCACGAGACGCCGCTGGCCCTCTTCCCGGGCACCGGGTTCGCCGACGAGACCGGCGGGCCGAACGCCGAGGGCACCGCGGTCAACGTGCCCCTGCCGCCGTCCACCGGCGACGCCGGCTGGCTGCGGGCCTTCCACGCGATCGTGCCGTCGGTGGTCCGCGCCTTCGCCCCGGAGATCATCATCAGCCAGTGCGGCGCCGACGCCCACCGGCTCGACCCGCTCGCCGACCTGCGGCTGTCGGTGGACGGCCAGCGTGCGGCGTACATCGCCATGCGCGCCCTGGCCGACGAGGTCTGCGACGGTCGCTGGGTGGCCACCGGCGGCGGTGGGTACGCGCTGGTCGAGGTGGTCCCCCGAGCCTGGGCGCACCTGCTCGCCGTGGCCACCGGCGATCCGCTGCCCCCGGAGACGCGGATCCCGCAGCCGTGGCGTGTGCTGGCGAAGTCGCGCCGGCCAGGCGATACCATCCCGGAGACGATGACAGACGGGACCGAGCCCTCGCTGGTGCCCTGGCCGGGGACGACCGAGGACGCCGTGGACCGTGCCGTCCTCGCCACCCGGACGGCGGTCTTCCCGCTGCACGGCCTGGACCCGCACGATCCCCGGGACTGACGGTGAAACGCAGCGCAGACGTCCTGCTGTCCGACGGCACCGCGGCGCATCTGCGCCAGATCCGGCCGGAGGACGCGCCCGCCATCGTGGATTTCCACTCCCGGATGAGCGACCGCACCCGGTACCTTCGCTACTTCTCGCCGTACCCCCGGATTCCCGAGCGTGACCTGCAACGGTTCGTCAACGTCGACCACCGCGACCGGGAGGCGTTCGTGACCGTCGCCGACGGCCGCATCACCGCGGTCGGCCGGTACGAACGTCTCGGCCCGGGCTCGCCGGAGGCCGAGGTCGCCTTCGTGGTGGAGGACGCCCACCAGGGCCGGGGCATCGGCTCGATGCTGCTGGAACACCTCGCCGACGCGGCCCGGGAGAACGGCATCACCCGCTTCGTCGCCGAGGTGCTGCCGGAGAACAGCGGCATGCTGCGGGTCTTCGGCGACTCCGGCTACCAGGTGCAGCGCCGCTACGCCGACGGGGTGGTGCACCTCGGCTTCCCGATCGAGCCGACCGAGAAGTCCCGGGAGGTGCAGGAGTCCCGCGAGCACGTCACCGAGGCGCGGTCGATCGCCCGCCTGCTGGCGCCCCGGGGCATCGCCGTCTACGGCGCCAGCGCCACCGGCCAGGGGATCGGCGCGCACATCCTCGGCAACCTGCGTGACGGCGGCTACACGGGCGCGATCGTCCCGGTCCACCCGTCCGCGGAACGGGTCGCCGGGCTCACCGCGTACCGGGCGGCGTCGGATGCCGGCGTCCCGATCGACCTGGCCGTGATCGCCGTGCCCGCGTCCCGGGTCGCCGAGGCCGGGCGGGACGCGGCCCGCGCCGGAGCGGGCGGCGGCGTGGTGGTGTCGGCCGGCTTCGCCGAGACCGGCCCGGAGGGCGCCGCGCGGCAGCGCAACCTCGTCGAGGCCGCGCGGGCCGCGGGGTTGCGCGTGGTGGGCCCGAGCAGCGTCGGGATCGCCAACACCGACCCGGGGGTACGCCTGAACGCCACCCTCTCCCCACGCCTGCCGGTCGCCGGGCGGGTCGGGTTCTTCAGCCAGAGCGGCGCGCTGGGTGTGGCGCTGCTCGCCGAGGCCGACCGCCGGGGCCTGGGCCTGTCCAGTTTCGTGTCGGCCGGCAACCGCGCCGACGTCTCCGGCAACGACCTGCTCCAGTACTGGCAGGACGATCCCGGCACCGACGTGGTGCTGCTCTACCTGGAGACCTTCGGCAATCCGCGCAAGTTCGCCCGCCTGGCCCGCCGGATCAGCCGGATCAAGCCGGTGGTGGCGGTGGCGGCGGCGACCCGGCCACCCGGACTGGCCGGTGATCTGCCCGGCCCGGACGCGCACGCGGTGACCGCCCTGTTCGCCCGGTCCGGCGTGATCCGTGTGGACACCGTGCAGGAACTCTTCGACGTCGGCATGATCCTGGCCCACCAGCCACTGCCGGCCGGCCGCCGGGTCGCCGTGGTCGGCAACTCGTCGGCGCTGGCCGAGCTGGCGGTGATGGCCTGCCGGGCGGCCGGCCTGGTGGTGGCCGACGGCTACCCGCGCGACATGGGGCCGGGGGCCGGCGCTCACGACATCGCCGACGCACTGGCCGAGGCGTCCGTCGACGACCGGGTGGACGCGCTGCTGGTCGTCTTCGCGCCGCCGATACCCGGACAGCACGCCGACGAGGACGCCGACTTCGCGGCGGCCCTGGCGAGCGTGGCCCTGGCCGGGGAGAAGCCGACCGTCGCGACGCTGGTCTTCGGGCAGGCCCCGCCGCGGGTGCCCGGCTATCCGTCGGTCGAGGAGGCGGTTCGCGCGCTGTCCCGGGTGGCCGACTACGCCGACTGGCTGCGGCGCCCGCCGGGAGCGCTGCCCGAGCTGCCCGGCGTGGACCCGGCGGCCGCGGAGGCCGCCGAGACGCCCGCTGAGCTGCTCGCCGCCTACGGGATTCCGGTGTTGCCGTCGTTGCAGGTCGGCGACGAGGACGCGGCACTCGCCGCGGCGGCCGAAGTGGGCTATCCGGTCGCCCTCAAGGCGGCGAGCGTCGCGTTGCGCCACCGGATCGACCTCGGCGCGGTGCGCCTCGCCGTCACCACCGAGGACGGGGTACGCGCCGCGTACCGGGAACTGGCAGGCGCCTTCGGCCCGGACGTGCTGGTGCAGACGATGGTGCGCCCCGGTGTCGCCTGCGTCGTCGAGGTGGTCGAGGACCCGGCGTTCGGCCCGGTGGTCGGCTTCGGGCTCGGTGGCGTGGCGAGCGAGCTGCTCGGCGATCTGGCCTGGCGGGCGGCGCCGCTCACCGACCGCGCGGCGGCGGCGCTGGTCGACGAGCCCAGGGCGGCCCCGCTGTTGCACGGTTACCGTGGCGCCACCCCGGTGGACCGGGCCGCTCTGATCGACCTGCTGTTGCGGGTGGGACGGCTGGCCGACGAGCACCCGCGGGTCCGGTCGCTGACGTTGAACCCGGTGCTGGCCCGCCCGGACGGGTGGACCGTGCTGCACGCGGCGGTCGAGTTCCGTGATTCCGGGGCCCGGCCGGACACCGGTCCCCGGAGGTTGCGGAACGCCTGACAGCGTGGCCGGCCGCACCGGGCGGCACTCGGCGGCGGCCGGCGACGGGAGGGGTCAGCTCGCGTAGGCCTCGAGGCGGGACGCCCGCTCCGGGTCGCGCAGCTTCAGCATGGTGACCTTCTCGATCTGGCGGATCCGCTCGCGGCTCAGGCCGAACTCGCGGCCCACCTCGTCGAGGGTGCGCTGGCGGCCGTCGTCCAGGCCGAAGCGCAGCCGGATCACCGCGGACTCCCGCTCGGACAGGGTGGCGAGCACGATGTCCACCTCGCTGCGCAGCTCACCCCGGGCGTGGCCCTCGCCGGGCACGTTCGGGTCGACCGCGGCGACGAAGTCACCGAGGGCGCTCTCGCCGTCCTCGCCGACCGCCTGGTCCAGGCTGACCGGCTCACGGTCGTAGGAGATCAGCTCGATGACCTGGAACTCGGGCACGTCCATGGCTTTGGCGATCTCGGCGATGCTGGGCTCGCGGCCGATCGTGGCGGCCAGGTCGCGCCGGCAGCGGACCATGCGGTTGACCTGCTCGACCATGTGCACCGGGATGCGGATGGTGCGGGCCTGGTCGGCCATGGCGCGGGTGATGGCCTGCCGGATCCACCAGGTGGCGTACGTGGAGAACTTGTAGCCCTTGGTGTAGTCGAACTTCTCGACGGCGCGGATCAGGCCGAGGTTGCCTTCCTGGATCAGGTCGAGGAACGCCATGCCCCGCCCGGTGTAGCGCTTCGCGATGCTGACCACCAGGCGGAGGTTCGCCTCCAGCAGGTGGTTCTTCGCGGCCTTGCCCTCGGTGATGACGACCCGCAGCACCGGCGCCAGGTCGGCGGGGGCCGACGGCAGCTTCTCCTCGGCGTACAGGCCGGCCTCGATGCGCTTGGAGAGAGTCACCTCCTCGACGGCGGTGAGCAGCCGGGTCCGGCCGATGCCGTTGAGGTAGGCGCGGACCAGGTCGGCCGAGACGCCCCGCTCGTCGGTCGCGTCCAGGTCGGCCAGCGCCTCGACTTCGTCGGTCATGATGTCCTCGACGACCTTGGACTCCGACGTCTTCATCTCCAGGACCACTTTGAGTCCCCTCCCCGCGATAACGTCTCGTGCGAACCAGCCGCTGCGTGCCGGTGTGAGGGCTAGCTTCGTCCGAGGCGCGTTAAGCGGAGGTGAGGCCAGCGTCCAGGTGGCATGAATCGGGGAGAACCCTGTGGTCGTCAAGCCGACAACCCGGGTGATCGAGGCGCCGGGACACTTGCCGCAGGCCGATAATGTGCTTGGCCCTAGGAGGGGATCTGCGTGGTCTTCAAGAAGATGTTGCAAGCGTTCGGCGTCGGTGGCCCGTCTGTCGACACCGTGCTGACCAACCCCAACACCTATCCGGGCGGCTTCCTCGAGGGGCACGTCCACGTGGTCGGCGGCGACCACGCGGTGGATATCGAGTATGTCGCGATCGCCCTCACCACCCGGGTCGAGGTGGAGAGCGGCGACAGTGAGTACCAGTCGAATCGGGAGTTCCACCGGCAGCGGCTGACCGGCTCGTTCAAACTCGAGCCCGGCGTCCGGCACGACGTTCCGTTCCGGTTCGAGGTGCCCTGGCAGACCCCGATCACCGAGGTGTACGGGCAGCATCTGCACGGCATGACGATGGGCCTCGCCACCGAGCTGGAGGTGGCCCGCGCGGTCGACAAGTCGGACCTGGACCGGGTGGCCGTGCACCCGCTGCCGGCTCAGGAGCGGATCCTCAACGCGCTGCTCCAGATCGGCTTCCGGTTCAGCAAGGCGGACGTCGAGCAGGGCCGCGTCTACGGTGTGGAGCAGCACCTGCCGTTCTATCAGGAGATCGAGTTCTACCCGCCGCCGCAGTTCGCGCGCGGCGTCAACCAGCTGGAGCTGACCTTCCTGCCCACTCCGCAGAAGCTTCAGGTGGTGCTGGAGCTGGACAAACGCGGCGGCGTCTTCACCGAGGGCCACGACGCGTTCGGCAGTTTCGACGTGGACTACGCCACCGTCGACCAGGTGGACTGGGTGTCGCGTCTGGACCAGTGGCTGCGCCAGTCGGCCCAGCGCCGGGGCATGTTCTTCTAGAGTTCCAGCAGGACCGTGCACGGTCCCACGTTCACGCTCTCCACCAGCATGTGCGCCCGGAAGCGACCGGTTTCGACGGTCGCTCCCCGGGCGCGCAGTGCTTTCACGTACTCCTCGATGAGCGGCTCGGCGACCTCGGCCGGCGCGGCCGCGCTCCAGCTGGGGCGGCGTCCCTTGCGGGCGTCGCCGTAGAGGGTGAACTGACTGACCACCAGGAGCGGCGCGTTCAGGTCGGCGGCCGACCGGTCGTCCAGCACGCGCAGCTCCCAGGTCTTGCGGGCCAGTTCGGCGGCCTTGGCCGGGCTGTCGTCGTGGGTGACCCCGACCAGGACCAGCAGACCGTCTTCGATCTTGCCGACGACCTCGTCACCGACGGTCACACTCGCCCGGCTCACCGTCTGTACCACTGCGCGCATGACCGTGGACGGTAGCCGACCGGCTCAGACGTCCATGTCTCCGGTGGTGGCGTCGCCGGTGGTCGGGTTCGCCACCCCGGGCCCGGTGCGCGGGCGGTGAGGGAAGCTGGCCGGGCCCGCGGTGCCCCCGGTGGTGGTGAGGATGCCCTCGCCCGCGGGGCCGCCGTTGCGGAGTTCCTCGGTGTCGGTCTGCGGGTCGAGTGTGTTGGACAGCTCGCCCTCGGTACGCGGATCGCTCATGACGCCTCTCTCCGGTTGTGTGTTCAGTCGACCGGTTTGCCCGTTCCCGGTCCCGCCAAACGCACTGTGAATTCGATGAATATCTCCTCGTGGAGGTTTGCGCCGGTGCCAGGATTTGCCTGTTCGGAGGGGCCGTCGTCGACCGCTCCCCGCGCGTGGCGACCCGACCCCGCATGTGCCGGATCGGCCGGCACACCAGATGGGAGACCAACCCATGCCCCTCACCAGCACCACCACCGTGCGCACCACCGAGAGCTCCCGAGCGTCCCGGCCCTCGGCGGCCCCGGCGGCGAGCCGCCCCGCCCGTGGCAACGACTCGGACGCGAACCGGCGGCAGGCCCGGTCGGTGGCGAAACAGCAGCAGGCCGCCGAGCGCATCGCGACCGCGACGGCGGAGATCTCGGCGCAGAACGCCGAGGCGGCCGAGTCGTCCCGGCAACTGACCGACTCGATGCAGCAGATCGCGGCGGGCGCCGAGCAGGCCTCCGGCGCCACCCAGCAGAGCCTCGCCGGGATGAACCAGGTGGAGGAGCGAGTCGGCCGGCAGGAGCAGACCACCCGCCAGGTGGCCGAGCTGAGCCAGGCCCTGCAGGCCCTGCTGAACGAGACCCGTCAGGGGATCAGCGGCCTGCTGGCGAACGTGGAGAGCGCCTCGAACCGGCAGACCACCTCGGTCGCGACCATCACCGAGCTGGAGAAGCAGGCCGACGAGATCGGCGAGATCGTCAAGACGGTCGCGCACATCGCCGACCAGACCAATCTCCTGGCGCTCAACGCCGCGATCGAGGCCGCCCGGGCCCGGCAGCACGGCAAGGGCTTCGCGGTGGTGGCGGACGAGGTGCGCACCCTCGCGGAGACCAGCGAGCGCAGCGCCCGGCAGATCCGCGATCTCATCGACGAGGTGCGCAACAGTGTCACCGACATCGCCGGCGCGGTGCAGACCTCCGCCGAGGCGGCCCGGGGGGAGGCGGAGAAGGGCAAGACGATCACCTCCCAGCTCGAGACAATCCATGCCGACATGGGCACGATCATGGCCGGGGCGGTCGAGATGGCGGCCGCGGCGGAGCAGGCCAAGCGGTCCGCGTCGACCGCCAAACAGTGGTCCGAGGAGATCGCCGCCGCGGCGGAGCAGCAGTCCGCCGCCTGTGAGGAGTCGCTGCAGACGGTCAGCCAGCAGAGCCAGGCTCTGCGGCAGAGCGAGCAGGCGGCCGAGGCGCTGGCCGAGGTGGCCGAGACCCTCCGCAGCAGCACCGACATCGCCAAGAGCGCCGAGGAGGTGGCGTCCGCCGCCGAGGAGCTGTCGGCCGCGGTCGAGGAGATCAACCGGGCGGCCAGCCAGATCAACGTGGCGATCAACGAGATCAACGTGGGCGCGCGTACCGCCGCCGAGAAGGGGCAGCAGACCGCCGAGTCGGTCAGCCAGATCGAGCAGGGCGCCCAGATGTCCACCGATCGTGGCCGCTCGGCGGTGGAGCGCTCCGACAACATCCTGGTGTTGCTCGCCGGCAACAAGGAGTCGGTCGAATCGATGATCGACGCCATCGACCGGGCCGCGCGGGAGGGGATCGAGAACGTTCGCAAGGTGAGCGAACTGGAGCAGATCTCCCGGCGGATCGACAAGATCGTCGACGCGATCGCCAACGTGTCGATCCAGACCAACATGCTCGCGGTGAACGGGTCGGTGGAGTCCGCCCGGGCCGGCGAGTTCGGCAAGGGCTTCGCCGTGGTGTCGACCGACATCCGTAACCTGGCCCGCGATTCGGCGGACAACGCCGATCGCATCAAGGACCTGGTCAAGGCGGTGCAGGACCGGATCGTCGAGGTCCGGGCCGACCTGGAGGAGACCAGCAGGATGTCGCTGGCCGAGGCCGAGGCGGCCAAGGCGATCACCGCCCGGCTCGAGGAGCTTTGGCGCGACATGCAGCAGGTGCGCGGCGGCAACGACGAGGTCCGCGAGTCGGCGCAGCAGATCGCGAGCATCCTCGGTGAGGTCAAGGTCGGTCTGGAGCAGATCGCGTCGTCCGCCAATCAGGCCGAGCAGCTCGCCGGGCAGTGCTCCACCGCGGCCCGGGAACAGGCCCAGGGCGCCGAGGAGCTCGCGGCCGCGGTCGAGGAGATCGCCGCGCTCGCCGACGAGCTCCAGAACGCGGCCTGAGCGGGACGGGGACAAAGATGGACACCGAGACCGATCTCGCCGACGAGGATCTGCTCGAGAACAGCGACTACGTCACCTTCGACATGGCGGGGGAGCGGTACGCCTTCCCGATGCGCCGGGTCCAGGAGATCATCCGGATGCCCGCCGTGGTGAAGGTTCCGCTCGGGCCGCCCTCCCTGGAGGGCCTGGCCAACCTGCGCGGCCGGGTGCTGCCGGTGGTCAGCCTGCGGCGCTGCTGCGCCATGGACCAGACCGGCCACGACGAGACGACCCGGGTGATCGTGGTGGACGGGGGAGTGCCCCTCGGCTTCGTGGTCGACCGGGTGTCCAGCGTGATCAGCATCGACCCGCAGCAGGTGGAGCCGGCCGAGTCGGTGCAGTCCACGGTTCGCTCCGACGTGCTGGTCGGGGTGATCAAGTCGGGCGACGGCGACATGACCACGGTGCTGGACGTGGACCGTCTGATCGGAAGCCAGTTCTCCCGGCTGACGGAGAAACGGGCCGGGCGGGACACCTCGGCGATGACCCGGGTGTCCGCGGAGACCGACGGCGACGCCGACTCCGACGACACCCTGGAGCTGGTCAGCTTCGCGGTGGAGGGCCAGGAGTACGCGCTCCCGATCGATCAGGTGCAGGAGATCGTCCAGGCCCCGGAGTCGGTGAGTCACGTGCCGAATGCCGGCAGCCGGGTGCTCGGCGTCATCGACCTGCGCGGCCGGCTGTTGCCGGTGGTGAGCATGCGCCGGGTCTTCGGGCTGCCGGTGACCCCGCTGGAGCCGCAGAACCGGATCGTGGTGGTCTCCATCGACGAGGGTGTGGTCGGCGTGGTGATGGACACCGTGCGCGAGGTGCTGCGGGTGCCGCACCAGTTGGTCGCCCCGCTGCCGAGCGTGGTCACCGGGGAGGGACGCAAGACCGAGGTGGAGTCGGTGTGCCGGCTGGAGGACGGCAAGCGCCTGGTTTCGGTGCTGAGCGTGAACCGGATGTTCGACTCGCCGGAGGTACGTGACGAGATCGCCGACTACCGGCGGGAGGACGAGCTGGAGATGAGCGACGAAGGCGCCGGGACGGCGGCCGACGACGGGCGCGGTGACGAGGAGCTCTTCGTGGTCTTCCACCTCGACGAAGAGGAGTACGCCGTCGACGTGGACGCGGTCCAGGAGATCATCCGGGTGCCGGAGGCGCTGATCCGGGTGCCCAAGTCGTTCGACTTCGTGGAGGGCCTGGTCAACCTGCGGGGGACGGTCCTGCCGGTGGTGGACCTGCGGACCCGGCTCGGGCTGGGGCGTGGCGAACGGGACGAGCGGCAGCGGATCGTCGTGCTGATCATCGGCGGTGCGCGGACCGGGTTCATCGTGGATTCGGTGGCCGAGGTGGCCCGGGTCGGGCGCAACGTGCTGGAGCCGGCGCCGGAGCTGTCGGCGGAGCAGGCCCGGGTGGTGTCCCGGGTGGCGAACCTGCCGGACCAGCAGCGGATGCTGCTGCTCGTCCAGGTGGACCAGCTGCTCGCCGCGGACCAGGCCGATCAGGCCGCGGAGCTCTGTGAGGCCGTCATCGACGAGGCGCTCGCCGGCGTCTGATCGGAGTAGACCGATGCCCGCCACCTCGGTTCTGGTAGTGGACGATTCGGCGCTGATGCGCCGCGCGCTGAAAGGGATCCTGACCGACGCCGGTGATTTCGAGGTGCACACCGCCCGCAACGGCGTGGACGCGCTGGAGCAGCTGAACCGGCTCCAGCCGGACGTGGTGACCCTCGACATCAACATGCCGGAGATGGACGGCCTCACCTGCCTCACCAAGATCATGCAGGAGCGGCCCACGCCGGTCGTGATGGTGTCCTCGCTGACCGAGCACAACGCGCTGGTGACCCTGGAGGCGCTGGAACTCGGCGCGGTGGACTACGTGCCGAAACCGGGCGGCACCGTGTCGCTCAACATCGAGGAGGTCGCGGCCGACCTGGTCAGCAAGGTCCGCGGCGCCTCCGCGGCCCGGCTCAAGCGAGCCAGCGGGCTGACGTCCCGGATCCGCGCACAGTCCCAGCGTGCCGCCGCGCCACCGCGCCGGAAGCCCGGAGCGGTCGGCACGGTCGACCTGGTGCTGATCGGCTCGTCGACCGGCGGCCCGGCGCTGCTCTCCGACCTGCTGCCCCAGTTGCCCGGCTCGTTCGGCGCGCCGGTGGTGGTGGCGCAGCACATCCCGGCGTCGTTCACCGGCGCGCTGGCCCGGCGCCTCGACGAGATCTGTCCCCTGCGGGTGCTCGAGGTGGACCGGATCATGACGATGCGGCGGGGGAACATCTACATCGGCCGGGGCAACGCGGATGTGGTGGTGTCACGGCGTACCGACGGGCTGATCGTGAAGAGCGTGCCGGCCGCCGCCGAATACCGCTGGCATCCGAGTGTGGACCGGCTGGTGGCCTCGGCCCGCCGCTACATCGACCCACAGCGGCTGGTGTGCGCCCTGCTCACCGGTATGGGTGACGACGGCGCCACCGAGATGACCGCGGTCAAGGAGGGGGGTGGCCGGACCATCGCCGAGGCCGAGGAGACGGCCGTGGTCTGGGGGATGCCGGGTGAGCTCGCCCGGCGCGGCGGGGCCACCGTGGTGCTGCCCGCGGACGAGATCGCCGGACTGCTGGCCGACTGGGTCCGCTGAGCCGTCGTCGAAGAAGAGGTGAGCACGATGGGACTCGTTCGTAAGCAGGCCCCCCAGCAGCCCGAGGAAGCGCTGCCGGTGAAGCCGTCGCCCGAGACGTTGCTGACCCGGTTGCACGACCATGACGCGGACTGCCGGCGGGAGGCGGCGCTCGGCCTGGTCGGTGTCGCCGAAGCGATCCCGGCACTGCTCGCGCGGGTCGGCACGGAGGAGGATCCACGGGTCCTGGAGTCGATCCTGATCACTCTCGCGGCGCACGACAGCGAGGACGTCGCGGGCGGGCTCGCGGTCCATCTGGCCAGCGACGAGGCGGGCCTGCGCACGGCGGTGGCGGCCGCCCTGGCCACCATGCCCCGGTCGGTCCCGTCCGTGCTGCCGAGCCTGCTCGCCGCCCCTGACCACGACGTACGCGTGATGACCGCGATGATTCTGGCCGATCTGCCGCATCCGGACGCGCATGCCTGGCTGGCCCGGATGATCTCCGAGGACCCGCACCCGAACGTGGTGACCGGGGCGATCGACGCGCTGCTGCCGTCCGCCACCGAGGACGACGTGCAATTGCTGCGGGACGCGGTGGAGCGTTTCCCGGACGACCCGTTCCTGCGGTTCACCGTCAACGCGGCACTGCCCCGCCTGACCGGAGGGTCGTGATGACGAGCCCACCCGCCACGGGCCTGTCCGACGCCGACTTCACACGCTTCTGCGAGTACTTCTACAAGCGCACCGGCATCCACTTCACCCCCGGGAAGCGGTACTTCGTCGACAAGCGGGTCGACACCTGCATCCGCAACTCCGGCTACGACACGTTCGCCAGCTGGTTCGCCGCCCTGCGGATGGCCGACAAGGGCGAGATGCTGCAGGACCTGATCAATCAGCTCACCGTCAACGAGACGTACTTCCTGCGTGAGGACTACCAGTTCGACGCGATGCTCAGCAACGTCCTGCCGGCCGTGCTGAAGGCCCGGGGTGGGCTGGGCCGGATCGTCGGGCCGGTCAAGATCCTCTCGCTGCCCTGTTCGACCGGCGAGGAGCCGTACTCGATCGCGCTGCGCATGCTCGAGGAGTGGGAGCACATCGAGCAGGTGGACGTGGAGATCCACGGCGCCGACATCGACAGCGACGTGCTGGCCAAGGCAGCGCACGCCAGCTACGGCGAACGATCCCTGCAACGGGTCCCCAAGGCGTGGGTTAACAAGTACTTCGTAGACGTGGGCGCCGGCCGTTATCAGGTCGACGAGGGCATCCGCAGCGCCGTGACGCTGCACCGGGTGAACGTCTGCGACACCGCGGCGATGCGGGCGTTCCGGGACTTCGACGTCGTCTTCTGCCGCAACGTGCTGATCTACTTCGACGAGCTGTCCAGCCGCCGGGCCGCGGAGAACCTGTACAGCTCGCTCAGACCCGGCGGCTACCTCTTCCTCGGCCACTCCGAGTCGATGAGCCGGATCTCCCCGATCTTCACCCCTTCCCGCCTGCCGGAGGGCATCGTCTACCAGCGACCGACCGGAGCCAAGTGATGACCTCGGATACCGCGACCAGAGCCCGGGTGCTCGTCGTCGACGACGCCGCCACGGTGCGGCTCTACCACACCAGCCTGCTCAGCGATGCCGGGTTCGAGGTGGAGGAGGCGGTGAACGGGCTGGAGGCCGTCGAGGCGGCCCTCAGCACCGAGTTCGACCTGTTCATCGTCGACGTGAACATGCCGAAGATGGACGGCTACACCTGCGTCGAGACGCTGCGGTCGGAGACGGTCGGCTCCGCCGCCCCGGTCGTGATGATCAGCACCGAGGACCGGCCCGGCGACGCCGACCGGGCGTACCAGGCCGGGGCGAACCTCTACCTGGTCAAACCGGCGACCGGCGACCGGCTGGTACGCCTCGCCAGAATGCTGACCGCGGCGGAGGTGGCGACATGAACCCGTTGCTTGCGCAGTTCCTCGCCGAGGCCAACGACCTGCTCGCCCAGGTGGACGACGGACTCCTCCAACTGGAACGTGTCCCGGGCGACCCGGAGCTGGTCAACGAGGTGTTCCGGGCCGCGCACACCTTCAAGGGTTCGTCCGGCCTGTTCGACTTTCCGGACCTGACGCGGCTCACGCACGCCGCCGAGGACCTGCTGGACGCGGTCCGGGCCGGCCGGCTGGCCCTCGACTCGGGCATGACCGACGACCTGCTCGCCGCTTTCGACCTGATCCGCGGCTGGCTGGCGTACGTCACCACGCACGAGCGGCTCCCGGGGAGCGCCGGCAACGACGCGGCCGGGCTGATCACCCGGTTGCGTTCCCCGCTCGGCGGCGAGGAGGTGACCGCGACCCGGACGGCCGGGGTCCCGTTGCCGGTGATCGGCGCCGCGCCGGACTGGCTGGCCTGGTTCGACGCCGAATGGCTCACCGCGACCGCCGCTTGGCTGGAGACGACGTCGTCGACGTTGCGTTTCGTCCGGTACACGCCGGACTCGGACTGCTTCTTCCGGGCCGAGGATCCGTTGCATCTGGTCCGCCAGGTGCCCGCCCTGGAACGGCTCGGCGTGGTGCAGCCGGAGGCTTGGCCCGGCCCGGAGGAGTACGACGAATACACCTGCCTGCTCTCCTTCGTGCTGGCCACCCGGGCCGCCACCGGCGAGCTGGAGTACCTGTTCCGTTACGTCGCCGACCAGATCGAGATCATCGAGCTGGACTCCGGCGCGATCACCCGGCACCTCAGCGGCGAGCCGCCGCTGAAGACCGAGGAGGCGATGACCGTCGCGGTCACCCCGATGATCGACTCCGACCTGGCCGCCGACGCCCGTGCCCTGCTGCACGCCGCCCACCGCACTCTGACCATGGAGGGCCTGGCCGTCGAGGGCGCCCACCTGCGGTCGGTGGCGCACGCGGTCGTGTCGGCCGCGGGGGCGCTCGGCCTCCCGGCCGACCTGGGGTCGGCCGGGACGGACCGGCTGGTCGAGGAGATCGGCCGGCTCCTGGGCGAGGCGGCGCCGGCCCCGGTGATGGTTCCGGACCTCGCGGGCGCCGCGCCGCCGCCGACGGTGGCCCCGGCCGAGACGGCGGGCCGCGCCGACGATCCGGGCGGCCAGGTCGGCACCCGGGTGCTCAAGGTCGACCAGGAGAAGGTGGACCGGCTCATGGAGCTGGTCGGCGAACTGAACGTGGCCAAGAACGGGCTCACCTTCCTGGCCGACGCCGCCGAGGAGGAGTTCGGCAGCCGGGTGCTCAGCCGCCGGATCAAGGACCAGTACGCCGGTATGCACCGGATCGCCGAGGAGTTGCAGTCGGCGGTCATGGACGTCCGGATGCTGCCGCTGTCGGTGGCGTTCGGCCGGTTCCCGCGCCTGGTCCGGGATCTCAGCCGGCGGCTCGGCAAGACCATCGAGCTGGTCACCGAGGGTGAGGACACGATGGCCGACAAGGACGTCATCGAGGCCCTCGGCGACCCGCTGGTGCACCTGGTGCGCAACAGCCTGGACCACGGCATCGAGCCGTCCGCGGAGCGGCTGGCGGCCGGTAAACCGCCCACCGCCCGGCTCACCCTCGCCGCGGTGGCAGACGGTGACGCGGTCATCGTCGAGGTGTCCGACGACGGCCGGGGTGTCGACCCGGACCGGGTCAAGCGGAAGGCGTACGAGAAGGGTCTGATCTCGGAGGAGGAACTGGAGACGCTGAGCGATGGCGAAGCGGTCGACCTGGTGTTCCGCCCGGGTTTCTCGACCGTCGATCAGGTTTCGGATCTCTCCGGGCGGGGAGTCGGCATGGATGCCGTGCGGGCGAGCGTGGAGAAGCTCGGCGGCGCGGTGACCATGCGGTCGAAACTCGGTGAGGGCACCTCCACCCGGCTGCGGCTGCCGCTGTCCATGGCGGTCACCCAGGTGATGGTGGTCAGCGTGGCCGGGCAGCGTTTCGGCATCCCGGTGGATCTGGTGGTCGAGACGGTACGCGTCCCGGCCGGCGAGGTGAGCCGGGTGCTGCACCAGGACGTGGTGATGATGCGCGGCGAGGTGGTTCCGGTGATCGACCTGGCCCGCGCCCTGGACATGCCGTGGTCGCTGGACTCCGGCGCGGACCGGGCGATCCTGGTGGCCAGTGTGAGCGGCCAGCGGATCGGGCTGCTGGTCGAGCAGTTCCACCGGGAGGTCGACGTGATCCTGAAGCCGCTGGAGGGCCTGCTCGCCTACGCCGACGAGTTCTCCGGCACGGCGTTGCTCGGCGACGGTCTGGTCCTGCTGGTGCTCAACATGAAGGAGGTGCTCGGCCTTGCCGCTCGAGTTGCATGAGGAGACCGCCAACCTGGTCGGGGTGGTCACCGTCGACGAGGTCGAACAGTTGACCGGCTGGCTGCGCACGGCCCGGCGGCCGAAGGTGGCCCTGCGCCGTTGCAACCATCTGCACACCGGCGCACTCCAGGCCCTGCTGCTTTTCAAGCCGAGGATTAGCTCGGCACCGAACGACGCCTTCCTGGCGGCCCAGGTGCTGCCGTTGCTCACCGGGAGCACCGGTCCCGCCGGCCGACAGGGAAGCGAACCTCCATGACCACTGTGATGCTCGTCGACGACTCCGCCACGATGCTGATGAGCCTGAAGTCGATCCTCACCAAGGCGGGGTACACCGTCGAGACGGCAGGGCACGGCAAGGAGGCGCTCGACAAGCTGGGCAAGGGCGTCAAGCCCAACCTGATCATCAGCGACGTCAACATGCCGCAGATGGACGGAATCACGTTCGCCCGTGAGGCTCGCAAGGCCCCGGGTATGCGCTTCACCCCGATCCTCATGCTCACCACCGAGTCGGAGCAGAGCAAGCGCGCCGAGGCCAAGAGCGCCGGGGCCACCGGCTGGCTGGTCAAGCCGGTGGCCCCGGACCAGCTCCTCGGAGTGATCAAGCAGGTCCTGCCCGGGGCCTGATCGGTTCACCCGCGAAACGGAGGTATCGCATGCCCAGCCTGCTCCGGAAGCTCACGACGAACCCGAAGGGAGCGGAGGAACACCGTCCGGACTTGGAGGCCGTGGCCACCTCCCTCGACCCCGTCCCGGCCTACTGCGACGTGGTCGACGGCCACGTGCGGGACGTCATCGAGCTGACCGGAGAGGCTGCGCAGGCGATCGTCGAGCAGATGGTGAAGGTCGACTCGCTGGCGGAGGTGATGGCCGGTGACGTGGTCCAGCTCGCCGGCACCCTCAGCCGCACCGAGCTGGAGCTGGGTCAGGTCAGCTACAGCAACGACCAGCTGGTCAGCCGCCTGATCGCGTACTTCCTGCACCGGGACCACCAGATCCGGACCCTGGTCGACCAGATGCGCGAGCTCAACCAGCACGTCAAGGAGATCGAAGAGGTCAGCCGGGCCACCAACATCCTCGCCCTGAACGCGATGATCGAGGCGGTCCGGGCCGGGGACGCCGGCGAGGGCTTCTCGGTCGTCGCCGACGAGGTCCGCAAACTCGCCCACCGGTCCGCGGAGGCGGCGCACGGCATCGGCAGAAGCATCGGCGACCTGACCGCCAAGCTGGACGCCGTGCTCTCCGACGACAGCCAGTTCGACCGTAGCCAGGAATTGCCGCCGGCGACCGAGGAGACGGCCATGACCCGCCGTCTCAGCGGCATCGCCAACGCCCAGCGGGAGATGTCGGAGATGGTCGCCGGCATCCTCAAGGACACCGTCGGCGCCGCCGAGCAGGTGGAGCGCAGTTCGGCGGCGCTGACCGCGGTGACCACCGGCGCGGTCGGGCACGTGCAGTTCCAGGACATCAGCCGGCAGATGCTCGAACACGTGATGGACGCGGTGGCCGACGTCCGCCGGCAGGCCGAGGACGTCGCCGCCTACTCCCGCGGCGCCCTCACCGAGGAGGAGCTCGGGGAACGCCGCATCAGCGTGGAGGATCTGCGCTCCAAGCACGTCATGTCCCGGCAGCGGTCCACTCACGCCGAGCAGACCGGCGGGTCCGCGCAATCCGACGTCGAACCGCTCATCGAACTGTTCTGACCGTCCCGCCAGTGAGAGGTACCGCCCATGGCCCGCGCCGAGGATCACGGCAAGGAACGGCCCACCGAGAAGGACGCCGTGAAGGCTCTGGCGGACCTGATCGGCCCACAGATGGCCGAGGGCCTGTGGGCCCTGTCGGTCCAGTCGCTCGGCCTGCGCCGGCCGGTGACGACCTCGGCCGACCTGCGGCGCGTCGCCGAACACGTGATGGAGGTCGGTGAGCTCAGCCGGGTGGCCGGCCGGTCGCTCAAGGTACGGATCATCACCTATGAGGCGCTGGGCCGTGTCATCGAGGTGTGACCTGCCATCATGATGGCGTGACGTTCTCCCTGCCCGTGCCGGCCGAGGCCAACGACCTTCTCAACCGGGACCCGCTCGCTGTGACGCTCGGCATCGTCCTGGACCAGCAGATCACCCTGGAGAAGGCGTTCACCTCGCCGTGGGTGCTGGCACAGCGGCTCGGGCACGAGCCCACCGCCGCCGAGATCGCCGACTTCGACCCGGAGCGCCTGGTCGCGATCTTCGCCGAGCCACCGGCGCTGCACCGCTTCCCCAAGGCGATGGCGGCGCGGGCTCAGGAAGTGTGCCGGATCATCGCCGACGAGTACGACGGCGACCCCGCGAACCTGTGGCGGGACGCGAAGACCGGCGCCGAACTGTACCGGCGGATCCTGGCCCTGCCCGGATTCGGCAAGCAGAAGGCGCAGATCTTCGTTGCGCTGCTCGGCAAGCTCTACGACGTGCGGCCGGAGGGCTGGCGGGAGGCCGCCGGCGGGTATGGCGAGGAGGGCTCGTTCAAGTCGGTGGCCGACATCGTCGATGCGGGCTCGCTGGCCAAGGTGCGGGCGTACAAGAAGCAGGCCAAGGCCGACGCGAAAGCGGCGAAAGAGGCTTAGGTCCGGCCCTGCTGGGCGGGACGGCCCGTCCGGTGGGAGGATGACGGGGTCGATCGGAGACCTCGAGTGAAGAGACACGCGGAGCGCCCGGTGTTGATCACCGACGCCGCCACCAGCCAGGAGGACCAGCTCCACAGCCGGCAGATCCGTTACGTCAGCATGATGGCGGTGCGGACCGGATGCCTGGTTCTGGGCGCGATCCTGATCAGCGCCCGGCCGCCGTTGCTCCCGCTCTGGCTGATCCTGTGCGGCCTCGGCATGGTCCTCCTGCCCTGGATGGCGGTGCTGATCGCGAACGATCGGCCACCCAAGACCAAGGCCGAGCGTGCCGCCGACGCGGCCGCCCGGGAGGACACCCGGCGTGCCCTGACCCGGCCGGTCCCGGAGCCCGATCACATCACCATCGACGTCGAGGTGGTCGACGAGGCGCGAGGCCGCACCGGCTGATCTCCGCGACGCGCCGCCCGCTTCGATCTCGCCACCAACCCCTCAGCGGTACGCCGTGAGCGCGGCCCGGTCGCCGAAAGAGGCGGGCCGACCGGCAGGGTAGGCCCGGCACAGCCCCGCCCGCAGCCCGTCCCTGCCGGCCGTTCACCGGAGTGCCGGCCGTTCACCGGAGTGCCGGCCGTTCACCGGAGTGCCGGCCGTTCACCCGAGTGCCGGCCGGGCGCCGACGCCGGCCACCGCGGTCGCCCCCAGCGCGTTCCCCGCCCGTAGCGACGCCTCCGGCCCGGCACCGGAGCACCAGGCCGCGAGGAGTCCCGCCGCGAAGGCGTCGCCCGCACCGGTGGGGTCCTTCACCGGCGCCGCCTCGCCGGCCACCGTGAACACGCCCTCCGGTCCGTGCCAGAGCGCCCCGCCCGCGCCGCGCTTGACGACCACGTTGCGTACCTGCCCGGCGAGCCGTTCCGCCTGCTCGGCGGCGCTGCCCGGCCCGGCGAGCACCTCGGCCTCGTCGGAGTTGCACAGGAGCAGGTCGCTTCCCCGTACCCAAGCGAGGAAGACATCGGCCCCGACGTCGCGCAACGGGCCGGCCGAGGCCGCGTCGACGCTCACCGTGAGCCCTGCCCGGGCAGCGGCGGCGAGGGCCGCGAGTCCCGCCGGGCGCGACCCGCCGTGCAGCAGGGGGTAGCCGGAGAGGTGCAGGTGGCCGCAGGCCGGCACGGCGGCGACCGCCGCGGTGACGTGTTCCGGGTCGAGCAGCAGCGACGCGCCCCGGTCGGTGATCATGGTGCGCTCGGCGGCTCCGGTGAGCACCACCACACTGCCGGTGGCGACATCCGGATGGACACGCACGGCACAGGACACCCCGGCCGCCTCCAGTTCGGCCATCCGCTCCCGGCCGGCCCGGTCGGCGCCGACCGCCGCGACCAGGGTGACCGCCCGCCCGGCGTGGGCCAGCCAGGCGGCCGTGTTGGCGGCTTGGCCGCCCCCGGCGACCCGGATCGCCGCGTCCGTGTCAGAGCCGGCCCGGATGGGCCCGTGATGCTCGACCAGGACGTCGGTGACCAGGTCGCCGACGACGATGATCATGGTCACGCCGGGACGGCGAATCCGACCGGCGCGGCCGACCCGCTGGTGGCCGCCACCGCGATCCGCGCGGCGAGCGCGGCGTTGCGCAGGATGATCTGGACGTTGACCGCCAGGCTCTTTCCCTCGGTGCTGGAGTGGAAGTGGCCCAGCAGGAACGGCGTGACCGCCTTGCCGGTGATGTTCTGCTCGGCCAGCAGGTTCAGGCCGGTCGCCAGCGTGCGGTCGTGCAGCGCCGGGTCCAGCTGCTCCTCGGCGGGCAGCGGGTTGGCCAGCACCAGGGCGCCCTCGGTGACGCCCTGCCCGTCCCGGGCCCGGATGAAGTCGGCCACCTGCTCCGGCGAGTCGAGCTGCCAGTCGAGGTCGAAGCCGCCGTCGGTGATGAAGAAACCGGGGAACCGCCGGGTCTGGAACCCGGCCACCGACACGCCCAGCGTCTCCAGCCGCTCCAGGGTGGCGCCCACGTCGAGGATCGACTTCACCCCGGCACAGACCACCACGATCGGGGTACGGGCGAGCGCGGTGAGGTCGGCCGACTCGTCGTACGTGAGGTTCGCCTCCCGGTGCACCCCGCCGAGGCCGCCGGTGGCGAACACGCCGATGCCGGCGGCCGCGGCGATCGCGCTGGTGGCAGCCACGGTGGTCGCCCCGTCGGCGCGCCGGGCGGCCGCGATGGCCAGGTCGCGCACCGACAGCTTGGCCACCGAGTCCGCTGACGCGAGCCGCTCGACCTGGGCGTCCTCCAGCCCGACGATCACCTCGCCGTCGATCATGCCGATCGTGGCCGGGACCGCGCCGTTGTCCTCGACAGCCTGTTCGATCTCCCGGGCCACCCGGATGTTGTCGGGGTGCGGTAGGCCGTGCGAGATGATGGTGCTCTCCAGTGCCACCACCGGCCGGCCGTCCCGGCGGGCACGGGTCACGTGCGCGCCGTATCGAATCGCGAAGTCAGTTGTCACGCTGGTAACCGTACGGGCCGGGCCCCCTGCGTTGTCGTTGGACCGACCAGGCGTGAGGTGTCAGACTTGGCGGCTGAGGCTTCGCTGATTTCTTGAAGGGCAGATAACCGTGAGCACCCAGATCCTGGAGCGTCCGGAGACCCGTGACGCCGACACCGGGCCGGAGATGTTCCACTACGTCCGCAAGGAGAAGATCGCCGAGAGCGCGGTCATGGGCACCTACGTGGTCGCCCTCTGTGGAGAGACCTTCCCGGTGACCAAGGTGCCGAAGCCCGGGTCGCCGGTCTGCCCGCAGTGCAAGGAGATCTACGAAGCCATGAAGGCCTGATCGGGGCGTGACGGGCGGATATGCGCTGCTCGTCGCGGATCTGATCGGTGTGGCGGTGTTCGCCGCCTCGGGCGCTTCGGCCGGTGTCGCGAAACGGCTCGACCTGTTCGGTGTCGCGTTCGTCGGCTTCGCGGCCGCGCTCGGTGGTGGCATTCTGCGTGACCTGGTGATCGGCGCGGCGCCCCCGCTGGCGTTCGCCGACTGGCGTTACGCGGTGACCGCGGTGGCCGCCTCGGTCGCCGTCTTCTGGCTGCACCCGGCGTTGTACCGGATGCGGCGTGCCGTGCTGGTGCTGGACGCCGCCGGGCTGGGCCTGTTCACCGTGACCGGCACGCTCAAGGCGCTCGACGCCGGTGTGCCGGAGGTCGGCGCCTGCCTCGTGGGGATGCTCACAGCGATCGGCGGCGGGCTGACCCGCGACCTGCTCACCGGGGAGATCCCGGCGGTTCTGCAACGGGAGATCTACGCGGTGGTCGCGCTCGGCGGCGCCGTGCTGGTGGCCGTCCTGCACCGGCTCCAGTTCACCGGCCTGCTTCCGCTGGCAGGCTCCGCGGCCCTCATGACGACGGTCCGGCTGATCGCCCTCTACCGTCGCTGGTCGGCGCCGGTGGCGGTGCCGTAGACCCGTTCCGCAACTTTCCACCGTTATGCTGAAGCCCGCCTCCGCGCCTTGAACCGCGGAGGTTTTTCCATGGAGAAGGGATCAACGGAGCTTGAGTCCGCCTGTGCCCAACCTGGAGACCTTCCCGCCGTTGCGGGACTGGCAGCGTAAGGCGATGGTGACGTACCTGCGCCGCCGTTCCGCGGACTTCATGGCGGTGGCGACGCCCGGCGCCGGCAAGACCACCTTCGCGTTGCGGATCGCGGCCGAGATGCTCGTCGACGGCACCTGTGACGCGGTCACCGTGGTCTGCCCGACCGAGCACCTCAAGACGCAGTGGGCGCAGGCGGCCGCCCGGGTCGGCATTCAGCTCGACCCGGCGTTCCGCAACTCGGACGTGCACTCCTCGCGGGACTTCCACGGGGCGGTCCTCACCTACGCCCAGGTCGGCATGGCCCCGGCCGTGCACAAGCGGCGCACCCTGACCCGCCGTACGTTCGTGATCCTGGACGAGATCCACCACGCCGGTGACTCGCGAACCTGGGGCGACGGGGTCAAGGACGCCTTCGAGCCGGCTGAGCGCCGCCTGCTGCTGACCGGCACCCCGTTCCGGTCCGACGAGAACCCGATCCCGTTCGTGACCTACGAGCGCGGCCAGGACGGCATCCAGCGCTCGCACGCCGACTCGGTGTACGGCTACGCCGACGCGCTCAAGGACCGGGTCGTCCGGCCGGTGCTGTTCATGGCGTACTCGGGGGAGACCCGCTGGCGTACCAACGCCGGTGACGAACTGGCCGCCCGGCTGGGCGAGCCGATGACCAAGGATCTGATCGCGCAGGCCTGGCGGACCGCCCTGGACCACCGGGGTGACTGGATGCCGCAGGTGATGCGGGCCGCCGACGCCCGGCTCACCAAGATCCGGGAGCACGGCATGCCGGACGCGGGCGGCCTGGTCATCGCGAGCGACCAGCAGGCCGCCCGGGCGTACGCGAAGCTGCTGCACGACCTGACGGGCGAGGCGGCCACCGTGGTGCTCTCCGACGACGAGGGCGCCTCCGGCCGGATCGCCGAGTTCGCCGCGTCGGGCAAGCGCTGGATGGTCGCGGTCCGGATGGTGTCCGAGGGCGTCGACATCCCCCGTCTGGCCGTCGGTGTCTACGCCACCAGCGCCTCCACCCCGCTGTATTTCGCGCAGGCGATCGGCCGGTTCGTGCGGGCCCGGCGGGAGGGCGAGACCGCCACGGTGTTCCTGCCCAGCGTTCCGCACCTGCTGGGGCTGGCCAGTGAGATGGAGGCACAGCGCAACCACGTGCTGGGCGCCCCGAAGGAGAAGGACGGCCTCGACGACGACGTCCTGGAGCGGGCGCAGAAGGCCGAGGACGCTCTCGGCGACATGGACAAGATGTTCGAGGCGTTGTCCGCCACCGCGGAGCTGGACCAGGTCATCTACGACGGCACGTCGTTCGGCATGGCGGCCCGGACCGGTACGCCCGAGGAGGCGGACTACCTGGGGCTGCCCGGCCTGCTCACGCCGGACCAGGTGACCACCCTGCTGAACAAGCGGCAGCAGGAGCAGATGGTGGCCGCGTCGAGGCGGCAGGCGGAGGAGGCGAGGAACCAGGAGCCCGCGGTCCGCGAGCCGGTGGTGCCGATGAGTGCCGGCGAGCGCCGCAACAGCCTGCGCCGTCAGCTGAACACTCTGGTGGCGGCCCATCACCACCGGACCAACCTGCCGCACGGGAAGATCCACGCCGAGCTTCGCCGGATCTGCGGCGGGCCGCCCAGCGCGCAGGCCACGATAGAGCAGTTGGAGGAGCGGATCGCGACGATCCAAACGTTCTGATGTTAAGTGGACTTGACGTCAAGTCCACTTAACATCATCATAGAGGCATGACTGCGACGCTGATGGATCGATTCGTCCGCTGGAACCTCGACTTCGACGGTGACCTGTATGGCCGTGACGAGCGTGAGCGCCTGCGCTGGTACGAGGCGACCACCACCGCGTTCCAGCTCCAGGCGATCATCGTCCCGTGGGCGGCCACCGCGCTGGTCTGGACCGTCGGGGAGCCTGCCGCCTGGCCGCTGCTCATCCTGCTCGCCGTCTTCCTGGTCCCGATCGCCTTCTGCTCGGCCTACGTGCAGAGCCGCCGGGTCGACACGACGCCCCGGGTGTGGAGCCGCAAGCGCCTGGTCATCTCGACGCTGCTGGGGGCGCCCTACGTGGTCTTCGGGATCGGTTTCCTCTACCACGTCTACCCGGAGTCGGACGTGTGGCGTTCGGCCCTCATCGGCTCGCTCATCGGCCTTGCGGCCGGTGTGGTGATCCAGGGCGTGCAGACCTACCGCATCCGCCGCCGGGACGCGCTCCTCGTCGGGGACGAGGACTGATGGCCCCGGTGCGGGCCGCCGAGTCCGGAGGCACCACCGGCGCCCGGATCCGTGAGGCCCGCAAAGCGGCCGGGCTGACCCAGCAGACCATGGCCGCCGAGATACAGGTGAGCCGGCAGACCGTCATCGCCATGGAGACCGGCGACTACGCCCCCTCCGTCTACCTGGCCATCAAAGTCGCCCGAGCGCTCGGCGTGACCGTCGAGGACCTGTGGGGCCGGTGAGGCTTGTACGGCAGAGAGGGCGCTCCCTGCAGGGGGAGCGCCCTCTCTTCGTCACACGTATCGGTTAGGGGACCGCTGCTAGTTGCTGGAGTTCGACATCCTGTCCGCGCCGCGCCAGGTGAATTCCGGATCGGCGGTGTACTGCACCGCGATCTTCACCAGGTCTTCGGCGTACCGGTTGGCGTGGTGGCCGCAGAACACCAGCTCTCCACCACCCGCCAGACCCAAACGGAGCTTCCCGGCTGCATTGCAGCGGTCGCACCGTTCATCGGCTGCGGGGCCGGCCAGACTTCCGGCCGGCGGCGTGAGGGTCGGGGTCATCGCCTTCCTCCTCTGTTCGTCACCGATGAACATGTTCCTCGGCTACTGCTCACACATCGTGCAACACCCTGCACCGTTGCTGCCTTCCCAAAGTGCCCCGGGGGGACCGAGGTCACACGTTGGTCGGGCTAGTGTGCCGTGATCCAAGGGTGCCACGTCAACGATCACTTCTGCACAACGGTCTGATCACCACCCGTTGATGTACGGGTGGTGACCAATCAGACACGCAAAGTTGACCAAAGGTCCTAGTCGAGGTAGTCGCGCAGAACCTGCGACCGGGACGGATGGCGCAACTTCGACATGGTCTTCGACTCGATCTGCCGGATCCGCTCCCGGGTCACCCCGTAGACCTGGCCGATCTCGTCCAACGTGCGCGGCTGGCCGTCGGTCAGGCCGAAGCGCAGCCGGACCACGCCCGCCTCCCGCTCGGAGAGCGTCTGCAGCACCTGCTGGAGCTGGTCCTGCAGCAGCGAGAAGGAGACCGCGTCGACCGCGACGACCGCCTCCGAGTCCTCGATGAAGTCACCGAGCTGGCTGTCGCCCTCGTCACCGATCGTCTGGTCCAGCGAGATGGGCTCACGCGCGTACTGCTGGATCTCCAGCACCTTCTCCGGCGTGATGTCCATCTCCTTGGCCAGCTCCTCCGGGGTGGGCTCGCGGCCCAGGTCCTGGAGCAGCTCGCGCTGGATCCGGCCGAGTTTGTTGATCACCTCGACCATGTGCACCGGGATGCGGATGGTGCGGGCCTGGTCGGCCATGGCGCGGGTGATGGCCTGCCGGATCCACCAGGTGGCGTACGTGGAGAACTTGTAGCCCTTGGTGTAGTCGAACTTCTCGACGGCGCGGATCAGGCCGAGGTTGCCCTCCTGGATCAGGTCGAGGAACGCCATGCCCCGGCCCGTGTACCGCTTCGCGAGCGACACGACGAGCCGCAGGTTGGCCTCGAGCAGGTGGTTCTTCGCCCGCTCGCCGTCCCGGTTGATCCACTTGAGGTCACGCTCGAAGTTGCGCTCGAGCGCCTCCTCGCCCTCCTCGGCGGCCCGCAGGCGCTCGGCGGCGTAGAGGCCCGCCTCGATCCGCTTGGCGAGCTCCACCTCCTGCTCCGCGTTCAGCAGCGGAACCTTGCCGATCTGCTTGAGGTAGGCGCGGACCGAGTCGGCCGAGGCGGTCAGCTCCGCGTCACGGCGGGCCTGCTTGAGGGCCTCGGACTCCTCGTCGTCCCACTCGAAGTCGCCGTCGGTGGCCGAACTGGCGGCGTCGGTGGCGGCCGCGGCGACCATGGCGGGCGGCTCCTCGACCACCACGTCCTCGATCTCGGCGGCGAGCTCCTCGGGGTCGATCTCCTCGCCCTCGGGGCCCTCCTCGCCGGGCTTGGCGGCCTTGGCCGGGGTGGCCTTGGCGGCTGTGGCCTTGCGGGCCGGAGTGGCCTTGGCGGCCGCGGCGGTGGCCTTGCGGACCGGAGCGGCCTTCTTCGCGGCTGCCGGGACGTCGCCCTCGGCTGCCGGCGCGGCCTGCTTCGGCGCGGGCGCCGTCTTCTTCACCGGCGCGGTCTTGGCGGTGGTGGCCCGCGACGCCGGGGTGGTGGCGCGAGCCGCCGCCACCTTCGGCCGGCGGGTGCTGGCCGAGCCGTCGACCACGACGGTGATGCCGGCGTCCACCAGCGCCCGCAGGATCTTCTTGGCCTGCGCCGGGTTGACCGCGGCGGACTCGAGCGTGTGCGCGACCTGTGCCGAGGTGAGTTGCCCGCCAGCACCCTGAGCATGGGTGATCAAGGCCTCGGTGAGAGAGCGAACGTCGGCACCGTTCTGGTGGGCTTCTGTCACGAATGACCTTCCGGAGGCGATGAGATTGGGCACGGCCATGGTCCAGCGCAGCACGCGGGGGCGAGTGTCGCCGGAGTCGGTTTGGGGACCCCCGGGTCACGGACCGTCCTGGTGGTCGGTGTCCGCGAAGCGGGTGCAGGGGTGAATTGTAGCGCCGCTTACCGAGATCCTCCGCCCACCGCGCGCCACCGGGGGCCGACGACCTCGTCAGAGACGCCTGACGCGAGAATGCTATCGGCGGAAAGGACACAAACGTGAGCGAGATTTCGGTGGCAACGGCACCTGACGAGTTGCTGGCCCTGGCGGTCCGAGTGGCCCGGGAGGCGGCTGCCACGGCCCGGCGGATGCGCGCCGAGGCGATCGGCGACGTCGAGACCAAGAGCACCGACACCGACGTCGTCACGGCGGCGGACAAGGCGGTCGAGCGGCAGGTGGTGGAGGCGCTGCTGGCCGAGCGGCCGGGCGACGGCGTTCTCGGCGAGGAGTACGGCGACTCGGCGGAGGTGGCCCCCGGCGCGATCCGGTGGATCCTCGACCCGATCGACGGCACGGTGAACTACCTGTACGGACTGCCCCAGTACGCGGTCTCGCTGGCCGCCGAACGGGACGGCGAGGTGGTGGCCGGGGTGGTCGTCAACGCGGCCACCGGCGACGAGTGGACCGCCACCCGGGGTGGCGGGGCGTGGCGGGCCGGGCGGCGGCTCAGCGGCTCGGTGCGGACCACGCTGGACCAGTCCCTGGTCGGCACAGGGTTCGGCTACGACGCGCGCCGACGGGCCCATCAGGGGGCCGTGCTGGCCGGTCTGATCACCCGGGTGCGTGACATCCGGAGGTTCGGCGCGGCGGCTCTGGACCTCTGCATGGCCGCCGAGGGCCTGCTGGACGCGTACTTCGAGAAGGGTCTCAACGCGTGGGACCACGCGGCGGGCGGGCTGATCGCGGCCGAGGCCGGTCTCACCGTGGCCGGGCTCGCCGGCGCACCGGCGAGCCGGACCATGCTGGTGGCCGCGCCCCCCGCGCTCTTCCCGGCCCTGCACGACGTCCTGGTGGAGCTGGACGCGGCGGGTGGCCCGTGACGGCCTACTCCGGGTCCTTGGTGGCCACGACCGGCTTGACGCAGGCGCCCGGCGGAAGGGTGGGCTCGCCCACCTCGACCAGCGACTGGTTGACCTCGGTCGTGGTGGCCAGCTGCTGGAACTGGTCGCCGATGACGATGTCGATGACGTCGCCCTTGCGCTTGGCGTTGTAGACCATCTTGGATTGGGCCAGGAAGTACGCGCGGATGAGCTGGGCCTTGCCGGCCGCGTCCGGGCCGAAACGGACCTCGGCGACCCCCTCGTACTTGGTCTTGCTCTTGCCCGGGTCCTGGACGGTGAAGCGCCGGTTCTTGAACTCGTTGGTCACCTGGTCGGCCAGGCCCGCCCGGTTGGTCCCGTTGAACACCTTGACGGTGATCTCGGCCGGATCGTCCGGGAGCCGCATGTCGGCCAGCGGTGCCCCCGCGGGGCAGTCGCTGCCGTTCGCCGAGTCTCGCTGCGTGTCCCGGAAGAGGGCGACGACGACGAAGACGATTGCGGCCACGGCGAGCACGCCGACGACGACGAGCGCTCGGACGCGCGCAAAACTCATGGGACATGCTCCAGGATCTGACGGCGGACCCGGGGTAGGCGCCCGGACCTGTCGAGAGGTTAGCGTCTGTCCGCCAGGGGCGCGGAAACAGGGAATGCTTCCGGCGCGTTGACGATGATCCAGAGCCCGGTGCCCCTACTTTGATGTCGCCTCAGTCACATCGGGAACAATGTGCCGTCAGAGCGCGTACAAGCCTGCCGCGATAGGGGTAAGGTTCCGCGCCCGGCAGGCCTGTTTCTGGTGTCAGAAATCGTCCAGCGCAACCGGGAACCGAAACCTTGTCATCGGCGTTACAAACGCAAAGTGACACATCGATACAGGAGAGTGAAGACCGATGGCCACCGACTACGACGCCCCGCGTCGCGATGAGGTCGACCTCGGCGAGGACAGCCTCGAGGAGCTCAAGGCCCGTCGCGCCGACTCGCAGTCGGGCGCAGTGGACGTCGACGAGGTCGAGGTGGCGGAGAGCTTCGAGCTGCCCGGCGCCGACCTCGCCGACGAGGAGCTCACCGTGAAGGTTCTGCCGATGCAGACCGACGAGTTCCGCTGCTCCCGCTGTTTCCTCGTGCACCACCGGAGCCAGCTGGCGACGGAGCGCAACGGGGAGCTGATCTGCCGCGAGTGCGCCTGACGCACTCGCGCGCAGGTCGCGTCATCACCCGGTCGCGGGCTCCGCGGTCGGGTAAACGGCGTTCTCGTCGCGGTTCGGCGCCGGGTTTGACCCTGGGGTGGGACCGGGCATAACACGCCGGTGACGACCACGGGAAGGACGACGATGAGCCATCCGGATCACGCGACCGAACCCGGCGCCGAGATCGAGCCCGTCGCGCCCCGTGCGCCGGAGGAGGTGGGCCGCACCGTCGCGGCCCTCACCGCCGACGATCTGGAAGAGGGCGGCCGTCGGCGGCTGCTCGGCCGGCTGGCCGGTCAGCTGCGCGGTCGTGGTGTCGGCCGGCTGTTCCGGCCGAGCACCGCGCTGCGCTGGATCGCCGACACCGTCGCCGACCTGGCGCCGCACGTGCCGGTCCGGGACCGCGAGACGCTACGCCGGCACTTTCCCGGCATGGACGACGAGGAACTGGCCACGCGCCTGATCCGCAACGCCGCCCGGGCCACCGCCGGGGTGGGCGCGGCCGGGGGCGGCATCGCCTCGGTCGAGTGGGTCGCGGCTCCGGCCCTGCTCTCCGCGCCGGTGCTGTTGGCCACCGAGACGGTCGCCGTGGTGGCCATCGAGATCAAGCTGGTCGGCGAGCTCCACGAGCTCTACGGACGGCCGATCACCGGAGACGTCGGCGAGCGCGCCTGGCGACTGATCGAGGCCTGGTCGGGACAGCGCGGGGTCAATCCCATGATGCCCGGCGGCGGGGTCGCCACCGTACTCGGCACGGCCTCGCGCAAGGAACTGCAGAAGGCGCTGATGAAGCGATTCGGCCGCAACCTCACCACGCTGGCGCCGATGCTCACCGGCGCGGCCGTCGCCAGTTACCTGAACCGGCGGGCCACCCGCGCGGTCGGCGACAAGGTGCACGACGAACTGCGGAGGAAGGGCCTCACGGAGCCGTCCGGCCGGCCCGCGCTGGACCGCTGACCTCGAGCAGGGCGGTGGCCAGCTCGACCGGGCGCCGGGTGCTGACCACCCAGAACGGGGTCGGGTCGGCCGGGTCGTCGAGGAGCACCTGCACCGCCGGGCCGATCCAGGCGCGCTGCACCACGAAGGCCAACGGGTGCGAGCCCACGCCCAGCGCCTCCCGCTTGCCGGCCGCGTCGAGGGCCACCACGCCGGAGATGAACTCGACCGGAAGCCGGGCGTCGTCGACCCGGAACTCGTCCGGGGTCACCTCGATCCGCAGCCTGTTCAGCGGGAGCAGCAGCAGGACACCGAGCGGGAGCAGCACCGCGAACGGCAGCCAGGCGGGCACTTCGGGCAGGCCCAGAAACAACTCGACGGCGAGGATCGTGGCGCCGGCGAGGCTCGCGGGCCACGCCCACCAAGGGAGGCTGAGCCGTTCCTGATGGGCCGCCAGCGTGCGGGCCGGGGACTCGGGTGTCACCCTCGAAGGGTACGGCGCGCCTCCGTGGCGGGGCGCGGCAGGATGGCAGGGTAGGTGCCGCCCGCAGTGCCCGTGCCAGTGAGGACCCCGACCGTGACCGACGTGAACATCCAGGTTCTCCGGATCGACCCGGAGCTGCCGGTGCCGGCTTACGCCCATCCCGGGGACGCCGGCGCGGACCTGTTCGCGGCCGAGGAGACCGAGCTCGCCCCAGGCGCCCGGGCCAAGGTGCGCACCGGTCTGGCGATCGCTCTGCCGGAGGGCTACGTCGGCCTCGTGCATCCACGCTCCGGACTGGCCGCGCGCCTGGGCGTGACGGTCCTCAACGCGCCCGGTACGGTCGACGCCGGTTACCGCGGCGAGATCCTGGTGAATCTGATCAACCACGATCGGCAGAACACCGTCAAGATCTCCCGGGGCGACCGGATCGCCCAGCTCGTCGTTCAGCGGGTGGAGCGGGCGGTGTTCCACGAGGTGGACACGCTCGACGACACCGCGCGGGGCGCGGGCGGGCACGGTTCGACCGGCGGCCATCAGGCCCTCTGAGCCCCGAAGAGAAGGAAAGGCTGGCAGTGATGTTCTCCCGTAAGCGCGGTGCCGCGAAGCACGTCCGCGCGGCCGACGCGCCGCCCTCCAAGGCGCTCGCCGAGAGCCTCGCCTCCGACGGTGAGGCGCCGGCCCCCGAGTTCGGCCCGTGGGACGCCAAGCACGCCCCGGCCGGGGTGCAGCGGCTCGACCTGGGCAGCCTGCAGATCCCCGCGCTGGAGGGCGTCGAGGTACGGGTGCAGGCGAACCCGGACGGAAGCGTGGAGCAGGTCGTCCTGGTCGACGGGGAGAGTGCCCTTCAGCTGGGGGTGTTCGCCGCGCCGCGTACCGAGGGCATCTGGGTCGAGGTGCGTGAGGAGATCGCCCGGGCGATGGCGGCCGACGGGGTGTCCCCGCGTGAGGTCGACGGAAAGTACGGCGTGGAGCTGCTGGCCCGGGTGAACACCCCGGACGGCCCGGCGGAGGTCCGGTTCGTCGGTGTGGACGGGCCGCGCTGGATGGTCCGGGCGCTGTTCCAGGGTGCGGCCGCCGCCGCGCCCGGGCACGAGGGCGTCCTCGGTGAGGTGCTGTCCGGCCTGGTCGTGGTGCGGGACAACGAGCCCCGCCCGGTGCGCGAGCCGCTGCCGCTGCGGTTGCCGCGGGAGATGGCCGAGCAGGGTCAGGCCGCGGCGCAGCGGGCGGCGAACGGCGGCCAGCCGGGATGAGCTAGATCACCGGGGCGCTTCGGGCGTAGCGTGGACATCTGGCACACGCGCACACTGCGTCGCGTCGACGAAGGGTGACGGCCAAGTCATGACGACCGAAGAGCGCACCGGACTCCGCCGGTTCCTGGACCGGCTGACAGCCACTGATTCCGAGCTGGACGCACGGCAGTTGCAACGGGACAGCGCCAAGTGCGGCGCCGTCCCGGCGGGTGACTGTCGGCGTGGCCAGGTCGTCTCGGTGTCGGGACGACTGCGGACGGTGGCGTACACTCCTCGCACCAACCTGCCGACGCTCGAGGCCGACCTCTACGACGGCAGCGACGTGGTCACGCTGGTCTTCCTGGGGCGCCGGTCCATCCCCGGCATCGAACCGGGGCGGCAGCTCACCGCGCGCGGCCGGATCGCGATCCGGGACGACCGCAAGGTGATGTACAACCCTTACTACGAGCTGGAGGCGCCCCGGTGACATCCGGAAGCGAGCCGCGCCACGCCGCGCACGAGTCGGTCGAGGAGCGGCTCTCCGAGATGTTGGGATCGGCCGAGGAGAAGATCGCCGAGGAGATCATCGCGGAGCACGATCTCCACGAGGTGAAGCCGGCCGGGAAATCCGGCGACGACGAGGAGCCCCTCCCGTCGATGAGCGAACAGATCGCCGAGCAGCTCGGCGGTGTCCGCGGTCTCATCGAGTCGAGCGTCCCGGTCCTCGCGTTCGTGCTGCTCAACGTGCTTCTCGGCGAGTCCGTGGCGGGGCTGGAGAAGCGTACCGCCCTGCTCTGGGCGATCATCGGATCGGTCGGCTCGGCGCTGATCATCGGCGGGGTGCGGCTGGCCCGCCGGCAGCCGGTCCGGCACGCCGTCAACGGCCTCTTCGGCATCGCGCTCGGCGCCTGGCTGGCCTGGCGCAGCGGCGACGCCAAGGACTTCTACCTGCCCGGCATCCTGCTCACCTTCGGGCAGGCCGCGGTGCTGCTGGTCTCGGTGGCGTTCCGCAAACCCCTGATCGGGTACGCCTGGGGCATCATGGCCAACAAGGGCAAACAGGACTGGTTCGGCAACGCCCGGCTGTTCCGCACCTTCCAGTGGCTGACCGTGCTGTGGGCGGTCTCACTCAGCACCCGCGCCGGCATCCAGGCGGTCCTCTACGCCATGGACAAGGCGAACGCGCTCGGCATCGTGCGCATCCTGGTGAGCTGGCCGATCTACGCCGCCACGTTCGCCTTCACCATCTGGGCCATCCACCGGGTGACGTCAGCCCAGCGCCGGGATGCCGCCGTCGCCTAGGACCACGGCACGGACCTGGTCCTCCACCTCGGCCGTGCACACGAAGATCAGCTCATCGCCGACCTCCAGCGGATCGTCCGGGGTCGGCACCACGACCCGCTTGCCGCGCAGGATGGCCACCAGGGCGGCGTCCCGCGGCATCGGCACCGAGCGGACCGGCTGGCCCTCGTAGGGCGCGTTCTTCGGCAGGGTGATCTCCACCAGGTTCGCCTCGCCCTGCCGGAAGGTCATCAGCCGGACCAGGTCGCCGACCGTCACCGCCTCCTCGACCAGGGCGGCCATCAGACGGGGCTTGCTCACCGCGACGTCGACGCCCCACTGTTCGTTGAAGAGCCACTCGTTCTCCGCCCGGTTCACCCGGGCCACCACCCGGGGCACCGCGAACTCGGTCTTGGCGAGCAGCGACACCACCAGGTTGGCCTTGTCGTCGCCGGTGGCCGCGACCACCACGTCACAGCCGGCCAGTTCGGCGTCCTCCAGGCTGGTCAGCTCGCAGGCGTCGGCGAGCACCCAGCGGGCCTGCGGCACCCGCTCCGGGCACAGCTGCCGGGGCTGCCGCTCGATCAGCATGACCTCGTGCCCGTTGCCGATCAGTTCCTGGGCGATGGACCGGCCCACGTTGCCGGCGCCGGCGATGGCGATCCGCACGGTCAGTTCCCTTCCTTGTCGGCGCCCTGGGCGATGTCCAGCACCTGATCGACCGTCTCGTCGGTGACGAGCATGTAGACCTGGTCACCGTCCTGGAGGATGGTGGACGGCACCGCCAGGGTGCCCATGCCGAACCGGGCGAGGTACGCCACCCGGGCGCCGGTCCGGTCCTCCAGCGACTTGACCGTCCGGCCGATCCAGTCCCGGTGCAGCGGAGTCTCCACGATGCTGACCACGCTGGTCGGGTCGCGGAACACCTCGACCCGCTCCTCGGGCACCAGGAGCCGGTACATCCGGTCGGCGGCCCACCGGATCGTCGCGATCGTCGGGATGCCCAGCCGCTCGTAGACCTGCGCGCGGCGGGAGTCGTAGATGCGGGCCACCACCCGCGAGACGCCGAACGTCTCACGGGCCAGCCGGGCCGAGATGATGTTCGAGTTGTCGCCGCTGGAGACCGCGGCGAACGCGTCGGCCCGCTCGACGCCGGCGGCGCGCAGCACGTCCCGGTCGAAGCCGATGCCGTTGACCGTGACACCGCCGAAGTTGTCGCCGAGCCGCCGGAACGCGTCGGCGTCCCGGTCGATCACCGCGATCTGGTGACCTTGAGCGTCGAGCTTCTGGGCCAGCGTCGAACCGAGCCGGCCGCACCCCATGATGACCACGTGCACGGTTCGTGCCCTCCCGAATGAGTACCAACCAGTAAGGCTTGTTCAGGACCCGCCTCGAGCTGCGCTCAGCCGTAGTCGGCGGTTTGGTCTCCACCGTCCTGAACAAGGCTTACCGTGAGCCTGCCATGCCCCTCGCGCGACCGCTGTCCGGGGCGGACCACGAGCGGAAAGGACCGCCCGTACGCTTGGCACTCGTGGCACGTACCACCTCTCTAGCCAAACGGCTGCTCCTGGGCCGCCCGTTCCGTTCGGACAAGCTGCAGCACACGCTGCTACCCAAGCGGATCGCGCTGCCGGTCTTCGCGAGCGACGCGCTCTCCAGCGTGGCGTACGCGCCCGACGAGATCCTGCTGACCCTGTCGATCGCCGGCGCGGCGGCCTACGTCTACTCCCCCTGGGTGACACTCGCGGTGGCGGTGGTCATGGTGACGGTTGTCGCCAGCTACCGGCAGAACGTGCACGCGTACCCGTCCGGCGGCGGCGACTACGAGGTGGCCACGGTCAACCTCGGGCCGAAGGCCGGGCTCGGCGTGGCCAGCGCGCTGCTCGTCGACTACATCCTCACGGTCGCCGTGTCGATCTCCTCGGGGGTGAGCAACCTCGGCTCGGTCGTCCCCTGGGTGGCGACCCACAAAGTGATCATCGCCATCCTGGCGATCGTCGTGCTCAGCGCGCTCAACCTGCGCGGCCTGCGGGAGTCCGGGGCCGCCTTCGCGGTGCCCACCTACCTGTTCATCGTGGTCATCATCGGCATGATCCTCACCGGCCTGTTCCGGGTCTTCGTGCTCGGCGACGACCTGCGGGCGCCCAGCGCCGCCCTGACGATCGACGCCGAGGAACACCACCTGACCCAGATCGGGTTCGCCTTCCTGTTGCTACGGACGTTCTCCTCGGGCTGTGCGGCGCTGACCGGCGTCGAGGCGATCTCCAACGGGGTGCCCGCGTTCAAGAAGCCGAAGAGCAAGAACGCGGCGACCACCCTGATGCTGCTCGGCGGGCTCGCGATCGTCATGCTCTCCGGCATCATCCTGCTCGCACAGGCCACGAAGCTGCAGTACGTCGAGGATCCGATCCTGCAGATCGTCCCGAACGCGGCCTCCGAGGGCTACGTGCAGAAGACGGTCACCACGCAGCTCGCCGAAACCGTCTTCGGATCCGGTTCGATCATGCTGTACGTGGTGGGCACGGTCACCGCTGTGATCCTCTTCCTGGCCGCGAACACCGCCTTCAACGGCTTCCCGGTGCTCGGCTCGATCCTCGCCCAGGACCGTTACCTGCCCCGGCAGCTGCACACCCGCGGCGACCGGCTGGCCTTCAGCAACGGCATCCTCTTCCTGGCGGTTGCCGCCATGGTGCTGATCGTGGCCTTCGAGGCCGAGGTCACCCGGCTGATCCAGCTCTACATCGTGGGCGTGTTCGTGTCGTTCACGCTGTCGCAGGCCGGCATGATCCGGCACTGGAACCGGCATCTGCGCACCCAGCGCGACCCGGCCCGGCGCCGGCAGATGGTCCGCTCCCGGGCGATCAACACGTTCGGCATGATCCTCACCGGCGCGGTCCTGATCGTGGTCTTGATCACCAAGTTCCTGCTCGGGGCGTGGATCGCGATCGCCGCCATGATCGTGATCTACGGGCTGATGGTCGCCATCCACCGGCACTACACCCGGGTCGCCGAGGAACTCAAACCGACCGACGAGCGGCCCGTCCTGCCGTCCCGCAACCACGCGCTCGTGCTGGTCAGCAAGGTGCACCAGCCGACCCTGCGGGCGCTCGCCTACGCACAGGCGACCCGGCCGGACACGATCACCGCGGTCACCGTCAACGTCGACGACAACGACACCCGGGCCATCCAGGCCGAATGGGAACGGCGACAGCTGCCGGTCCCGCTCACGGTGGTCGAGTCGCCGTACCGGGAGATCACCCGCCCGATCATCGACTTCGTCAAGAACACCCGGCGCGCGTCACCGCGCGACGTGGTCACCGTCTTCGTCCCGGAGTACGTGGTGGGCCGCTGGTGGGAGAACCTGCTGCACAACCAGAGCGCGCTGCGGATCAAGGGCCGCCTGCTCTTCGAACAGGGCGTCATGGTCGTCAGCGTGCCCTGGCAGCTGCGCTCCAGCCAGGACCGGGACCTGGACCGTCTGGACCGGGTGCTCAGCCGGGCGCCCGCCCGGGGGCCGCGCAGCCACGGCGAGGACGACGAGGACCAGCGATGACCCCGGCGATCGTCGACGACCTGGTCGAAGGGGACCGGGTCGAGGTCACCGTGGGCGCGCCCGCGCACGGCGGGCACTGTGTCGCCCGGCTCGGCGGCCCGCACGGGCGAGTGATCTTCGTCCGGCATGCCCTGCCCGGCGAACGTGTCACCGCCGAGATCACCGAGTTGCACCGCGGCTACCTGCGGGCCGACGCCGTGGAGATCCACGAGCCGTCCCCGGACCGGGTCGCCCCGCCGTGCCCCTACGCCCATCCGGGCGGGTGCGGCGGCTGTGACCTCCAGCACGCCTCCGGCGATGCCCAACTGCGGTGGAAGGCCGCGGTGGTCCGGGAACAGCTCGTCCGGCTGGCCGGCCTCGACCCCGACGAGATTCCGGTACGGGTGGAGCCGCTGCCCGGCGACCAGGGCCTGCTGGGATGGCGCAGCCGGGTACGGTACGCCGTCGACGCGGCCGGACGCCCCGGACTGCTGCGGCACCGGTCGCACCAGGTGGTGCCGGTCGACCGCTGCCGGATCGCCCATCCGGCCATCCAGGACCTGGACGTCCTCGCCCACGACTGGCCCAACGTGGACGCCCTCCAGACGGTCGCCTCCACCGGCGGCGACGTCGCCGTCCTCGGCCGCCCGTCCGGCTCGGCCGGCCCCGCACCCGGCGACGATCCGGGCGAAGCCCCGGACGGCGGCCCGCTGATCCGTCTCACCGGGCCCGCCGAGGTCACCGAGGAGGCGGCCGGCCGGTCCTGGCGGATCCCGCCGCAAGGCTTCTGGCAGGTGCACCCGAGGGCCGCGGACACCCTGGTCACGGCGGTCCTGGAGATGCTGCGCCCGGCCGCCGGCGAGACCTCCTGGGACCTGTACGGCGGCGCCGGCCTGTTCGCCGCCGCGCTCGCCGACCGGACCGGCGCCCGGGTGACCGTCGTCGAGTCCGCCCCTGCCGGGGCGGCCGCGGCCCGCGTCAACCTCGCCGACCTGGACAACGCCGACATCGTGGAGGCCCGGGTCGATGTGGCCCTGGCCCGGCGGCGCGTCACCGGCCCGGTCGACCTCGTGGTGCTCGACCCGCCCCGGGCCGGAGCCGGCGCCCGTGTCGTCCGCGCGATCGCCGCGGCCCGGCCCCGGGCCGTCGCCTACGTGGCCTGTGACCCGGCGGCTCTGGCCCGCGACCTCAAGACCTTCCGGGAGGCCGGCTGGCGTCTGGAGAGTCTGCGCGCCTTCGACTGTTTCCCGATGACCCAGCACGTCGAATGCGTGGCCCACCTGGTCCCGGCCTGACCCCCGCGGCGAGGCCCGGATGTCGTACCCCACCGCTACCTTGACGCTCATGGCAGCGACGGCAGGCACGACTCCGACCGCACGGTTCTTCCCCACCGGGGCCACGGCATGAGCCTCGACTGGGAGGTCCTCGACGAGTTGGGGCGCCGCCACGCCTTCGGCAAGGTGGCTGACGTGCTGGTGACGGCGACGGAGCCGGAGCGACTCGCCTTCGGGGCGCAGATCGAGAGCCGTGCCACAGCCGAGCGGACCGAGTTCTGGACCCGTTTCGGGCGTGACCCGGCCCCGATGCATGTCCTCGCCACGCTCGCCTGCATGCCGACACCCGCCCGCGCGACCGCGTTGCTGTGCCGGCGCGAGATGCGCGGGGCCTGGGGGCAGGCCGCGTACGACTCCGACGCGGTCCTGCGCATCGTGCGGGCCCGTGACCTGCCGTGGTGGGACGAGCTCGCGTGCCGGCTGGCCGAGCGGCTGCCGGAGAGCGGCGCGGGCTGGCCGCTGGTCTCCGTCCTGCTGCGCGAGACGGGCGCCGTTCCGCCGGTCACCGAGGGCGTGGTTCGAGGCTGGCTGCGTGAACTGGGCCGTCCCCGGATCGGTTCGCGGCCCGCGCCACTGTCCGTCCGGATGCGGGACGACCCCTTTCTCGACCTGCTGACGCCCGCCGTCTTCGACATCGACGGCCTCGGTGACGCGCTGGCGGACGGGCCGTGGGACGAGACGGACCGGACCACGGCCTTTCCGATCGCCGTCGCCGAGCTGGTGACGGCGGGCCGGCTGGACCGCGGACGGATCGCCGCCGCCACCGTCGACCGGCTGGTCCGCGGTGACCGGCCGGCCCGGCTGCGGCCGTTCGCGGTGCTGCACGAGTCGCTGGCGCTCACCGCCGACGAGCGGGCCGGCCACGTGCACGACTACGCCCGGATGCTGGCCGGCGCGCCGTCGCCGATCGCCGGTATGGCTCAGGGTGTGCTGCGCACGCTCGACGACGCGGGCCGGCTGGATCTGCGGACGCTGCTCGAAGCCAGCCGCCCCACGCTGGAGCGATCCGAGAAGTCACTGGTGAGGACGCAACTCGCCTGGCTGGACAAGGTCGCTCGCCGCGATCCGGAGAATGCCGGCGCGGTGCTCGAGACGATGACCGCCGCGTTCGGCAATCCCGCGCTCGACCTTCGCGACCGCGCGCTGACCCTGATCGGGCGGCAGGCCGGGCGGCTGCCCGCGGCCACGAGGGAGCGGCTCGCCGAAGCGTCCCGCGTACTCACCGGTGACCTCGCGGCCCGCGCCGCGACGCTGCTGGGCACGGCGCCACAGCCGGCGCCGGCGCCCGTCCCGGCTCGCCTGCCGGCGCCGTGGTCGGCGGCGCCGATGCCGCCACCGATCGGCGACCCCGCCGAACTGGCCGGGGAAGTCGTCACGCTTCTCCGCCACCCGTCCGGCCCCCGGTGGGAGCGCGTCCTGGCCGCCATGGTGACGTTGCACGCCACCGGGGAGCACGACGGGCTGGCCGCGGCGATCACGCCGGTGCTGGCCCGCTACGGGCAACTCTCGTTCATCGCGGAGACACGGCCGGCGGCCGCCGGGTTCCTCGGCCCGGCACTTCAGGCGGTGATGCGCCGGGACCGCGACGACCACGCCTGGCGGCGCATGGTCGCGTTCGACCGGGCCGCCCGTGACGGGGACCCGGTGTTCCCGGACAGCGCTGACGGTGTGCTGTCGCTGCGCCTCGCCGAGATCGCGATGAACGTGTCCACCGACCCGGTGCCCGTACTGGTCTGCACACCCACACACGTCGACGGCAGTCTGGCCGCCGACGTTCTGCTGGAGCGTCTGGTGCGTGCCGAGGCCGAGGGATGGCAGCCGTGGCCGCTCGACTTCGAGCAGGCGCTGCTGCGCCTGCCGCGCGGCGTCGGCGCCGGGGTGCGGGCGGGCGCGGCACGGCTCACCACGCCGGCGGGGCGGCGATTCGCCGACCGGATCGCGGCCGGCCCTCCCGAGCCGATCAGCACCCGCTTCGAGCAGCGCGCCAGCCCGGTACCGGACCGGCCCGGCTACGGCCCCTGCCCCGTGCCGCGCCGGGTCGTGGCGAACCTTCGGCCGGCCCGCACCGACGGCCTCTTCCTGGAGACGGCGCTGTTCACCCTGACCCGGCGACCGTCGCCGACCTACCTCAGGGTGGACCACGGGTTGGGCCCGGAGACCGGCATCCTGGCGATGGCCCTGCCGCACCACCGCGAGGTCACCGCCGCGTGGGCGCTGCCCGATCTCGCCCGGCTGGCCGATCAAGACGCCCACGGCGGCGCGGAGCTGCTGCCGGTGCTCGCCGAATGCGCCGGTCCGATCGGCCCGGCGATGTCAGCGGCGCTGGCGTACGCCCTGGGCGCCCGGCACGAGTCCGACCGTGTCGCGGCCGTCGACGCGTTCGTGGCACTGGCCGCCCGTGACGAGCCGTTCGCGGCGGCGGTCGGCGCTGATCTCGGCGATCTGGGCGCCGACGGCATGCTCAAGCTGAGCCGGGTGGTGGCCGCCCTCCGCGACGCGCACCTGGCCGGCGCCTCCGCCCAGGTGTGGGAGTCGCTCGCCGCCGCCCTCGTGCCGCTGCTCCCGGCGGCGCCGCGAGGGCTGCCGGAGCTGCTGATGCTGGGCGCCCAGGTCGCCGAGGAGGTGGGTGTGGCCGGCGACATCCCCGGGCTCGCCGAGGTCGCGGGACGGGCGGGCGGCACCCGGCTGGTCCAGGAGGCGAGACGGCTGCGATCGGTCCTTTGCCGGTGACGTGCCGGCCCCGTGTCGGCATGGGCACGGAGACGGGACGCGTCGGCGGGGTGGACACCGGAGCGTGAAGCATCGCCGGTGGGCCGTGGTGCGGGCGTGTGCCCGGGTGGCGGAGGACCGCGGTGGGCCGGTGGCTGGTGTCGGGGGTGGCGGAGGACCGCGGTGGGCCGGTGGCTGGTGTCGGGGGTGGCGGAGGACTGCGGCGGGCCGGTGGCTGGTGTCGGGGGTGGCGGAGGACCGCGGTGGGCCGTCGTGCGGGTGTGCCGGGGTGGGGGAGCACCCCGGCGGGCCGTCAGGCGGTGGCTCGTTCGGCGGCGGTCACCGCGTTGCGGAAGAGCATGGCGACCGTGGTGGGGCCGACGCCGCCGACGCGGGGCGTGATGGCGCCGGCGACCTCGGCGCAGGACTCGTCGACGTCGGGGAGGAGACGGCGGCCCTCGTAGCGGACGCCCGCGCCGATGACGACCGAACCGGGCCGGATGTGTTCGGGCTTGATGATGCCCGGGACTCCGGCGGCGGCGATCAGGATGTCGGCGCGCTGGGTGTAGCGGGGCCAGTCCTTGACGCCGGTGTGCACGACCGTGACGGCGGCGTTGGCGGTCGGGCGTTTCTGGGCCAGCAGCATGGCGAGCGGGCGGCCCAGCGTGGCGCCGCGGCCCAGGATGACCACCTCGCGGCCGGAGACCTCGATGCCGTGGAAGGCGAGGAGCGCCTCGATGCCGGCCGGGGTGCAGGGGAGCGGGCCGGGCAGGCCGACGGCGAGGCGGCCCATGTTCAGCGGATGCATGCCGTCGACGTCCTTGTCGGGGTCGAGCGTCTGCAGGGCCGCGTCGTAGTCGAGGTGGGCGGGGATCGGGTACTGGATGAGGACGCCGTGCACGCCGGGGTCGTCGTTGTATCCGGCGATCACCTTGAGCAGGTCGGCCTGGGTGACGTCGCCGCTCAGGTGCTGGTGCGGGGACGAGAAACCGAGCTCGGCGGCCTGCTTCTGCTTGATCCGGATGTAGCCGGCGCTGGCGTCGTCGTCGCCGACCAGGATGGTGGCGAGGCTGGGCTGGACGCCGCGCTGTTTGAGACGTGCGACACGGTCGCGGACATCGTCGAGAACGGACTCGGCGACGGGGGCGCCGGGAAGAAGACGTGCGGTGGGCATGTGTGACTCCTCGCGCGGGGAGCCCAGGCGGTCGACTCCTCGTGACGAGCTCCCCGATGGTTCGACCATCCCCGTGCCGCCAGTCGCTGTGTGCCTTCCAGGATGCCGGACGAGCCCGTCCGATGCCCGCCCGGGGGTCTGATCGGCGTCGGTCGGGGGAGGTTCCAATTGTGTGGAGGATTGGTGACGGTCCGTTCGCTCAAGTCGCGTCCGGGCGGCGCACGGATAGACTCTCCCCTCATGAGTGACTCCCCCTCGACCCCGGCCGGCCTGCTGAGCAGCATCACCGATCCCGGTGATCTCAAGCGACTGACCGCGGAGCAGTTGACCCTGCTCGCGGCCGAGATCCGTGACTTCCTGGTGGCCAAGGTGTCCCGCACCGGTGGTCACCTGGGCCCGAACCTGGGCGTGGTCGAGGTGACCCTGGCGTTGCACCGCGTCTTCGACTCTCCCCGTGACAAGATCCTTTTCGACACCGGTCATCAGGCGTACGTGCACAAGATCGTGACCGGTCGGCAGGACGGTTTCGACCTGCTCCGCCAGCGGGGTGGCCTGACCGGCTACCCGAGCCAGGCCGAGAGCGAGCACGACCTGATCGAGAACTCGCACGCCTCGACGGCGCTGTCCTACGCGGACGGCCTGGCCAAGGCGTTCGCGCTGCGCGGTGAGGACCGGCACGTGGTGGCGGTCGTCGGTGACGGCGCGCTGACCGGCGGCATGTGCTGGGAGGCGCTGAACAACATCGCCGCCACCCGGAACCGTCTCGTCATCGTGGTCAACGACAACGGCCGGTCGTATGCGCCGACCATCGGCGGTCTCGCCGATCACCTGTCCACACTGCGCCTCAACCCGGGCTACGAGAAGGTGCTCGACCTGGTCAAGGACGCGCTGGGCCAGACGCCGGTGGTGGGCAAGCCGGTCTTCGAGGTGCTGCACGCGGTCAAGAAGGGCATCAAGGACGCGATCAGCCCGCAGCCGATGTTCGAGGACCTGGGCTTGAAGTACATCGGCCCCGTCGACGGCCACGACCAGCAGGCCATGGAGTCGGCGCTGCGGCGGGCCAAGGGTTTCGACGCGCCGGTCATCGTGCACGCGGTGACCCGCAAGGGCTACGGCTACCGGCCCGCCGAGCAGGACGAGGCGGACTGCCTGCACGGCCCGGGCAGCGCCTTCGACGTGGAGACCGGCAAGCTGCTGGCCGCGCCGACGCTCAAGTGGACCAAGGTGTTCTCCGAGGAGCTGGTCCGGATCGCCGACGAGCGCCCGGACGTCGTGGGCATCACCGCGGCGATGGCCGAGCCGACCGGCATCGCCGCGCTGGCGCAGAAGTACCCGGAGCGGACGTATGACGTGGGCATCGCCGAGCAGCACGCGGCGACCTCGGCGGCCGGCCTGGCGATGGGCGGGCTGCACCCGGTGGTGGCGGTGTACGCGACCTTCCTGAACCGGGCTTTCGACCAGGTCCTGCTGGACGTGGCGATGCACCGTCTGCCGGTGACGTTCGTGCTGGACCGGGCCGGGATCACCGGACCGGACGGGCCGAGTCACTACGGCATGTGGGACATGAGCGTCTTCGGTGTGGTGCCGGGGCTGCGGATCGCCGCCCCGCGGGACGCCGTGACGCTGCGCGAGGAGTTGCGTGAGGCGGTCGCCGTGGACGACGGCCCCACCATCGTGCGGTTCCCGACCGGCGCGGTCGCCCCGGACACCCCGGCGATCCGCCGGGTCGGCCAGGTGGACGTGCTGCGTGAGGACTCCCGGCAGGACGTGCTGGTGGTGGCGGTGGGCTCGTTCGCGGGCCTGGCGCTGGACGCCGCGGAGCGGATCGCCGAGCAGGGGTACGGCGTGACCGTCGTGGACCCGCGCTGGGTGCGCCCGGTGCCGATCGAGCTGACCGGCCTGGCCGCCCAGCACCGGCTGGTGGTGACGTGTGAGGACGGTGTCCGCGCCGGTGGCGTCGGTGACGCGGTGGCCGCCGCGCTGCGCGACGCGGGTGTGGCCACCCCGCTGCGGGACTTCGGTGTGCCGGTCGGGTTCCACCCGCACGGCAGCCGTACCGAGATCTTGTCCGCGCTCGGTCTGACCGCGCAGGACGTGGCGCGCGATGTTGTCGAGTGGGCTTCGAGCCTTGAGACGAGCATTCCCGTTACGTGATTGTTACCTTTGATGGATGAGCGCGGACACCTCCGGCGGGCCAGTTGTCATCGACCTGGGTCTGGAGCGGGGTGAGCCGGAGACGTACCACCGGCCGGAGCGGCGGACCACGCCGCTCTGGTTCGGTCCGGCCATCCTCGCCGTCCTGCTGCTCTTCTCCGTCGCGGCCTCGGTGCCGCCGGCCGGACCGCCGCTGTCCGCGCTGCTCCGGGTGCCGATCGGGCCCGGTGATCCGCACACGCTGACCGGCGGCCGGCTGGTCGTGCAGACGGCCGGTGAGCTGACCTCCTACGACCTGGAGACCGGCGACCGGCAGTGGCGGGTCGCGCAGGACATCCCGGTCTACCGGCTGCGTACCGGCGGCGGCCTGGTGCTGCTGCGGCCCTGGGCGCCGGGCCAGGGTGAGCCCGGCACCACCGCGGTGTCGCTGCGGACCGGCGCCCACGCCTGGCGCCACGAGCGCAACGTGATCACCTTCCCGGCCGACGACCTGATGCTCGCGGTCGAGGGCGTGCGCAGCCTGTCCGGCAGCGGCCGCCGGGTGGAGAAGTGGGTCGAGATGATCGATCCGGCCCGTGGGGAGGCCCGCTGGCGGCTGTGGGTGCCGTCCACCGCGGTTCTGCTCGCGGTGCCCGGCCCGCCCGGTGCCGGGGCCCGGCTGCTGCTCGTCCGCGACGATCTGACCGCCCACCTGTACGACGTGGAGACCGGTTCCCCGCTGGCGGTCCGCGAGATGCCGCCCGCCAACTACGACCCGGAGAACCCGGTGGTGACCGGCGGTCTGGTGCTGCTGCGGCACCCCGGCCCGTCCGGGATCGAGATCTCCGCCTACGACCCGCTGACGCTGCGGCCGATGTGGACCAAGCCGGCCCCGAGCATCCGGGAGATCCAGCCGTGCGGGCCGATGGCCTGCCTCATCGGGCTGGACGGGGTGCGGGCCGTCGATCCGGCCACCGGCGACCAGCGCTGGCACCGGCCGGGCTGGCGCTCCGTCGAGGATTCCGGGGCGGGCTTGATCGCCTATGCCGACGGGCCCGAGTCACCGACCGGGGTGGTCGACGGCGCGACCGGAGAGCTGCTGGTCGACCTGGCCGGGTGGCGGCCGGTCGCCGGGAAGGCCGGCGGCGGTGACCTGCTCGTGACCCGGGAGATCGATCCGGGTTCGCGTACGATGATCGCCGTCGCGGTCCCGGGCCTGCCCAAGCCGCGCCTGCTCGCCGAGTTGCCCCCCGGCACGGGGGAGTGTCAGAGCGCCCCGAAGCGGCTCATCTGCCGGTCGGTGTACGGGGAACTGGTCGTCTGGGCGTACCGGCCGTTTACGGCGTGACCGAGGAGGATTCGGCGTGACGGTGATCGAGCTGGACCGGGACGCCCCACTCGATCCGGAACCGGCTCGCCGCTCGCCGCCGCCGTGGCGTTACCGGCATCTCGGCCTGTTGCTGTCGGCCGCCCTGACCGTGGCCCTGGGCGGTGCGGCTCTCCCCGGCGGCACGTTCTGGCGCTATCTGGGTCTGGTCCCGGCGGCGGCGGGCACCGACGCGCCGTTCCAGTTGGCCGGCGGGCGCCTCTTCACGATCGCCTTCTCGGAGCAGGGGCGCGTGCTGAGCGCCTGGGCCCTGCGGTCCGGGCCGTACCGGCTGTGGAGTGCCCCGCTGCCGGCCACCGCGAGTCACGACCCGGCGAGCAGCCTCTTCGGGCCGGTCTCGGTGGTCGCGGCCGGCGGCGTGCTGCTGGTCGCCGACGGGGCCGGGCCGACCACCGCGCTGGACCCGGAGGACGGCCGGGTCCTCTGGAGTTCGGCGGTCCACGTCACCGCGGCCGGTGACACCGCGTTCGTGGTGGACCGGGTCTTCCGCCCCGGCACCCTCTACGACCAGGAGTCCGGCGACCCGGGCACGCTCTACTTCTCGGGCGACGGGCGGCCGCACACCGAACCACCGGTCCGGACCGAGGTGCGGGGCCTGGACCCGGCCACCGGACGGGCACGGTGGGCCGTCTCGTCGCCCGGCTCGGTCACCGCCGACCCGGTCGCCGGGGAGCCGCGGGCTGTCCTGGTGACCGCCTCGGAGCGGCTCACCCTGCTGGACGCGGTGACCGGGCGGGTGCTGCGGGAGGCGCCGCTCCAGCGGGTGGACGGTGCCGGGCCGAGCACCGCGTCGGTCCTCGGCGACCTGGTCCTGGTCGGCTACCAGAGCATCGACGTCCAGTTGGGGTACGACGCCCGCACGCTGGAACGACTGTGGAAGCGTTCGCTCGCCGACGATCCGGCGCCGGCCGACTGCACCGGGCTGCTGTGCTCCCGCGACAAGGCCGAGGTGTCGGTGCTGGACTCGGCCACCGGGCGGCCGAAGTGGTTCGTGCCGTCCGACATGAGCATGAGCGTGCGGGCCGGGTACACGCTGCTGACCAGGTCGGAGACCGGTGAGCCGTGGATTCTGGTCGACCCGGCCACCGCGGCGCCCCTGGTCGACCTGAAGGGCTGGACCGGGGTGGTCGACGGCACTTCCGAACGGGTGCTGCTGCTGCGGCGCCACGAGCGTGGCGGCGGGCAGACGTTCGGTGTGGTGCTGGCCGGGAAGCCCGAGGTCAAGGTGCTCGGGCCGGCGGGCGTGCACGGCGGGGAATGCGGTGGCGACGATCGCTACGTAGTCTGTCGGGATACCGGGGGCCTGCGCGTCTGGGCGTACCGGATCTGACCGTCAGCCGGACCGGGGAGCCGCGACGTGCGGGACCGCGTGATCGACCTCGGCGAGGTGCCGGCCGGTGAGCCGGGTGAGGCCGTGTTGCCGGGCGCCCCTCCGCCGTACCGATGGATCCTGGGTTCTCTGGCTCTGGTTCTGCTGATCGCCCTCGGCGGCGCGGCCCCGGCGGCGGCGCCCCCACCGCCCCCGCGGATCATCCCGCTGACGCTGCGTGACGCGATCCGGGTGAGTGACGACCGGCTCTACCTGATCGGCCCGGGCGAGCCGGTCGGCGGCCCGGTCCGGACCCACACCGTCCGCGGCTACCTGCTGCCCGGCGTGACCGAGCTGGGAGTGTGGACGGCCGCCCTCACCGGCGACGTCTTCGCGATCGCCGACGGCGGCGACGGCACGCTGCTGATCAGCCACAGCGACCCGGAGTCCGGGCGGGACACCGTGACGGCCGTCCGGCCCGGGTCCACCGAGCCGGTCTGGCGGCGTGCGGGCCTGATGTTCGGCCTCTCCGGCGACCGCGGCACGGCGCTGATCCACGACGACGACGAAGGCCGGCACCGGCAGGCCTGGCACGGGTTGGACAGCCGGACCGGGAAGGTCCGCTGGACCGTCGGCTCGCCACCGGACCCGGGCGGGTCGGCGCTGCGGACCGGCTACTTCTACACCGGATTCCCAGAGCTGATCTACACCTTGCACGGTGACGGGCGGTTGGAGGCCCGGGAGACGGGCACCGGCCGAGTCACCGTCACCACCCGTATCTTGCAGCCGGTGGACGACATCACGACGTTGTGGGTGGCCGGCGGCGTCCTGGGGATCAGCCACGGCGACGAGACGGTCGCCTACGACGACACCAGCCTGGCCGAACGCTGGCGATCCGGACCGCTCGTCGGCCCGGACGGGTACCTCCTGGACTGCAAGCCGCTGATCTGCGCCTTCACCAGGCAGGACGGTCTCGCCGGCATCGACCCGGCGACCGGGCGCCAGGTGTGGCGGCAGGACGGCTGGGACAGCCGCGAACCGCTCGGCGACCACGTGATGCTGAGCTCGGCCGCCCGCGGGGATCCGGAGCTGGCGGTGCTCGACACGCGTACCGGCCGGATCATCGCCCGGGCCGGGCGCTGGTCCAACGGTGGCCCGGGCCCGCGGCCCGGCACGGCCTACGTCCACCGCGTCGACGCGACCGACAACACCATGCGGTACGGGGTCCTCGAACTGGCCACCGGAAAGGTCCGGCTGCTCGGCTCGGCGGACCGGATCGCCGGCGACTGCCAGTTCCGGGCGGGGGTGCTGATCTGCCGGCGGCTGGACGCCTCGGCGGGGATCTGGCGGCTCTGACACCGCGAGCGGCGGCTGGGTAGCCTGCACGTACGGCCGGGTGTTCGGGAGGTCCGCGGTGCGGGTGCTGGTGGTGGAAGACGAGCGGGACATGGCCGACGCGATCGCGCGGGGCCTGCGCCGCAAGGGCATGGCGGTGGATGTCGCCTACGACGGGTCCCAGGGCCACGAGATGGCCTACGTGACACGGTACGACGTGGTCGTGCTGGACCGTGACCTGCCCGGCATGCACGGCGACGAGATCTGCGCCGCCCTGGTCGAGTCGGGCGCGCTGACCCGGGTGCTGATGCTGACCGCCAGCTCGACGGTCGAGGACAAGGTCGAGGGCCTGGAGCTGGGCGCCGACGACTACCTGGTCAAACCGTTCGACTTCAAGGAGCTGGTGGCCCGGGTGCAGGCGCTGGGCCGGCGGGCCACCCCGGTGGCGCCCCCGGTGCTCGCCGTCGGCAATCTGGTGCTGGACCAGTCCCGCCGGGTGGTGACCCGGGGCGGGGTGACGCTGGAACTCACCAACAAGGAGTTCTGCGTTCTGGAGGAGCTGCTCAAGGCGAAGGGCGGGGTGGTCTCCAGCGAGGAGCTGCTCGACCGGGTGTGGGACGCCAACACCGACCCCTTCACCACGACCGTACGCGTGACGATCAACACACTGCGAAAGAAGCTGGGTGATCCGCCGCTGGTCGAGACCGTCGTGGGCGCCGGTTACCGGATCCCCGACCCGGTCGTGGCCTCGTGACGCTCTACCCCGGGGCCCGTGGCGGGATGCGGCCCACCCTGCGGCTGCGGCTCACTCTGCTCAACGGCATCCTGCTGGTGGGCGCCGGCGCGATCCTGGTGCTGCTGGCCTGGCTGATGGTCAGCGAGTCGCTGCACCCGGTCGACGAGCTGCGGGCCGGTTCGAGCGTGACCCTCGAGGACGGAACCACGCAGGAGGCGATCGCCTGGCAGACCCGGATGGTCGCGCAGGCCTCCCGGGAAGTGCTGATCAAGGGGTTCAGCGCGCTGATCGCGGTCGGCATCATCGGGGTGGCGCTGGCGTACCTGATGGCCGGCCGGGCTCTGCGCCCGTTGCACTACGTGACCCAGACCGCCCAGCGGCTCGGTGAGGAGACGCTGGACCAGCGGATCCGCTACTCCGGCGCGGACGACGAGGTGGCCGAGCTGGCCCGGACCTTCGACGCCATGCTGGACAGGCTGACGGCCGCGTTCGAGTCGCAGAAGCGGTTCGTGGCGAACGCGTCGCACGAGCTGCGCACCCCGCTCGCGGTGATGCGAACCGAGATCGACGTGACGCTCAGCGACGACGAGGCGGATGTGGCCGAGTACCGGCGGATGGCCAAGGTGGTCCGCAACGCCTCGGAGCGGGCGAACGGTCTGGTCGACGCGCTGCTGGTGCTGGCCCGGTCGGAGGCGCAGTCCGGCCGCCGCCTGGTCCGTAAGGTGCCGGCCGACCTGGCGACCAGCGTCTACAACGCGTTCTCCGCGGTGAAGGCCGAGGCGGTGCGCCTCAAACTCGACGTCACCACCGACCTGTCGCCGGCCCCGGTGGTCGGCGACCCGAGCCTGCTGGACCGGCTGGCCGGCAACCTGATCGAGAACGCGATCCGGTACAACCACCTGCTCGGCCGGCTGTGGCTGCGGACCGAGTCGGTGGGCGGCCAGGCCCGGCTGATCGTCGGCAACACCGGTTACGAGGTGGAGCCGGGCGACGTGCCCGGCCTGTTCGAGCCGTTCCGCCGGGGCGGCTGGGAGCGGACCGGCTCCCGCGGGTCCGGTCTGGGGCTGTCCATCGTGCGGGCGGTCTGCGACGCGCACGGCGGAACCGTGTCGGCGGTGGCGCAGGAGGGCGGTGGCCTGGAGGTCACGGTGGCCCTGCCGGCCGCCGACACCACCCCGGTGGTGGCGGCGACGGCCAGCGTCCCGCGGGTCCGCTGAGGATCCACGCAGCCGTCAGCTCTTGCTCTCGATCTCGGCGCGCAGCGCCGGGAAGTCGGCCCGCACGTCGGCGGCCGTCTTGAAGAACCACATGATCATGCCGACGCTGCCCTCGTCGGCCCAGCCGCAGATCGCCAGGTCGATGCCGGAGGTGCTGCTGGTGCCGCACTTGGCGACGCCGCCCAGTTCGCCGGTGGCGGCATCGGCCAGGCCGGACACCGTGGCGCTCTGGCCGAAGACCCGGAACGACTCGGCGACCTCCTTCTCCGGGTCGGTGATGGTGGCCTTGGTGGCCAGCGCGGCCACCATGTTCTGCCCGGTGGGCGAGCCGTAGAGGGCGCCGAACGAGCTGGACGCGCCCGGGTAGGCGGCCAGGCTGCTCTCCATCTCCTCGGTGACGGCCGAGAACCGCGGGTCGTCGACGAGCGGCAGCCCGCCGAGCGTCACCGGCTGGGCGATGGTGACCCGGGCGGCCGCGGCCTCGGCGTCGTCGACCGCGTTCTTGCCGATCAGCAGGATCGTGGCGGCGCCGCCGACGCAGAGGACCAGTGCGATCGCCACCGAGAGCAGGACGATCGGCACGGTACGGGACGTGGGTTTCCCCGGCGGCGGAAGCGGCGGGAAACCGGGATGACCGGGCTGCGGCGGTCCGTATCCGGGCGCGGACGGGCCGTATCCCGGCTGGGGCGGTCCGTATCCGGGCGCGGACGGGCCGTATCCCGGCGCGGGCGGTCCGTACCCGGGCTGTGGCGTGCCGTATCCCGCGGGCGGGTACGGCTGCGTCGGTGGGTACTCCGGCTGGCCGGGGTGCGGAGGGTAGGTCATCAACGCTCCAGAACTCGGGAAGGTCGGTGGATCTTATCGACGGCGGGAAGCGCTGATCGACGTCTCATCCGGCGAGTAGGCACACCCGTACACCGAAGGCCCCCGCACCGACGGTGCGAGGGCCTTCGAAGGGGTTACCCGATCAGGCGCGGACGTTCGCCACGCCGTCCGGCAGGAAGCGCTTGCCGGTGACCCGCTCGGCGGTGCCGCTGCGGTCCAGGTACGGCGTGACGCCACCCAGGTGGAACGGATAGCCGGCGCCCAGGATCATGCACAGGTCGATGTCCTGCGCCTCCGCGACCACGCCCTCGTCGAGCATGATCCGGATCTCCTCGGCCAGGCCGTCGAGCGCCTTCTGGCGTACCTCGTCGGCGGTGAGCGGGGAGTCGCCGACCTCGAGGAGCCTGACGACCTCGGGGTTGATCTCCTTGTCGACCATCACCGGCAGCTTGGCGTCGGCGATCCGCTTGAGGTTCGGCGAGTCGGCGTAGCGGTCCGGGAACGCCGCGTGCAGCGTCTCGCCCACGTGGTAGGCCACCGCCGGGCCGACCAGCTGGAGCAGGGCGATCGGGCGCATCGGCAGGCCCAGCGGGTCCATCGCCACGTTCACCACGTCCAGCGGGGTGCCGGCGTCGACGGCCTGGAAGATCTCGCTGGTGACCCGGGTGAGCAGGCGGTTGACCACGAACGCGGGCGCGTCCTTGACCAGCACCGACGACTTCTTCAGGGTCTTGCCCACCTCGAACGCGGTGGCCAGGGTGGTGTCGTCGGTCTTCTCGCCCCGGATGATCTCCAGGAGCGGCAGGACCGCGACCGGGTTGAAGAAGTGGAAGCCGACGACCCGCTCGGGGTGCTCCAGATCGGCGGCCATCTCGGTGATCGACAGCGAGCTGGTGTTGGTCGCCAGGATCGCCTCGGGCTTGACGATCTTCTCGAACTCGGCCCAGATCTGCTTCTTCAGGTCGAGGTTCTCGAAGACGGCCTCGATCACGAAGTCGGCGTCGGCGAAGACCGACTTGTCGACCGAGCCGCTGACGAGCAGGCGCAGCCTGGCGGCCGTGCCCTCGTCCATGCGCTTCTTGGCGACCAGCTTGTCGATCTCGGCGTGCACGTAGCCGACGCCCTTGTCGACCCGCTCCTGGTCCAGGTCGGTGAGGACCACCGGGACCTGGAGGCGGCGCAGGAACAGCAGGGCGAGCTGGGAGGCCATCAGGCCGGCGCCGATGATGCCGACCTTGGTGACCTTGCGGGCCAGGGATTTGTCCGGCACCCCGACCGGGCGCTTGGCGCGGCGCTGGACCAGGTCGAACGAGTACAGACTGGCGCGGGACTCGTCGCCCATGATCAGGTCGGCGAGGGCCTCGGTCTCGGCCGCGGTACCGTCCTCGAACGACGCGCTCTTGGCCAGGGCCAGCAGCTCGACGGCCTTGTTGGCGGCCGGGACGGCGCCGTGCAGCTTCTCGTCCAGCATGGCCTTGACGAACTCCAGGACGCCGTCCCAGTCCTTGCGGTCGATCTCCGGCCGCTCGACGGTGATCTCGCCCTTGACCACGCCGGCCGCCCAGGCCAGCGAGTCCTCCAGGAAGTCGGCCGCCTCGAAGAGGGCGTCGGCGACACCCATCTCCTTGGCCTGCTTCGGCCGCAGCTGCTTCTGGGTCAGCGGGTTCTGCAGGATGACGGTGGCCGCGTTGATGATGCCGATCAGGTTCGGCAGGATCTGCGAGCCGCCCCAGCCGGGGATCAGGCCGATCGCGACCTCGGGCAGGGCGAGCGCCGCCGCGCCGGTGGAGACGGTCCGGTAGTGGCAGTGCAGCGCCACCTCGAGGCCGCCGCCCATCGCCGCGCCGTTGACGAACGCGAACGTCGGGATGGTGCTGTTGCGCAGCCGGGCGAAGACCCGGTGGCCCAGCTCGCCCAGCGCCACGGCCTGCTCACGGGAGTTGATCAGCGGCATGCCGGTGATGTCGGCGCCGACGCAGAAGATGTACGGCTTGCCGGTGACCGCGATGAACGACGGGTTCGCCGCGGTGGCCGCCGTGATCGCCTCGTCGAGCGACGTCAGCCCGCCCGGGCCGAAGCTGTTCGGCTTCTTGTGGTCGAAGCCGTTGTCGAGCGTGATCAGGGCCGCGGGCTTCTCCAGACCGGGGACTCCGACCAGGCGGAGGATCGCCTTGGTGACTACCTCGTTCGGGTTCTCGATCACTTGGCCGCGCCTTCCCAGTACGGGTTCTCCCAGATAACGGTGCCGCCCATGCCGATGCCGATGCACATCGCGTTGATCCCGTAGCGGACGTCGGGGCGCTCGGCGAACTGCCGGGCGAGCTGCGTCATCAGGCGGATCGCCGAGGACGCGAGCGGGTGACCGATGGCGATCGCGCCGCCCCACGGGTTGACCCGCGGGTCGTCGTCGGCGATGCCGAAGTGGTCGAGGAAGGCGAGCACCTGGATCGCGAAGGCCTCGTTCAGCTCGAACAGGCCGATGTCGTCGATGGTGAGGCCGGCCTTCTTCAGGGCCTTCTCCGTCGACGGGACCGGGCCGTACCCCATGACCTCGGGCTCGACGCCGACGAACGCGTAGGACACCATCCGCATGGCGACCGGCAGGCCCAGCTCGCGGGCGGTGGCCTCGTCGGCCAGGATCGCCGCGGTGGCGCCGTCGTTGAGGCCGGCCGCGTTGCCCGCGGTGACCCGGCCGTGCGGGCGGAACGGCGTCTTCAGGGTGGCCAGCTTCTCCATCGAGGTGGCGCGGGGCGCCTCGTCGACGGTGGCCAGGCCCCAGCCCAGCTCGGCGGAGCGGATGGCGACCGGCACCAGGTCCGGCTGGATCTTGCCGTCGGCGTACGCCTTGGCGGTCTTGATCTGGGAGTTCAGGCCGTAGAGGTCGGCCCGCTCCTTGGTGATGTGTGGCAACCGGTCGTGCAGGTTCTCCGCCGTGGAGCCCATCACCAGAGCGGAGGGGTCGACCAGCCTCTCGGCCAGGATCCGCGGGTTGGGGTCGACGCCCTCGCCCATCGGGTGCCGGCCCATGTGCTCGACGCCTCCGGCGATGGCGATGTCGTACGCGCCCATCGCGATACCGCCGGCGACATTGGTCACGGCGGTCATGGCGCCCGCGCACATCCGGTCGACGGAGTAGCCGGGGGTGGTCTTCGGCAGGCCGGAGAGCAGCGCGGCGGTCCGGCCGAGAGTCAGGCCCTGGTCGCCGATCTGGGTGGTGGCCGCGATCGCGACCTCCTCCACCTTCTCCGGCGGAAGCTGGGGGTTCCGTTTGAGCAGTTCGCGCATGCAGCGGATCACCAGGTCGTCGGCGCGGGTCTCGGCATACATGCCGCCCGCCTTGCCGAACGGGGTGCGGACGCCGTCGACGAAGACGACCTCGCGTACTTCACGGGGCACAGCAAGCCTCCTTGCGGGCGTGAACCCAAATGTGACGGCAATGCTACTCGTCAGTAACTAGTGGCTGCCAGGCCCACCGGGAAAAGGTCACACCCGGAGTCGGCGCCCCACATCGGCGTCATCGCACCCCACTGAAGAACTCCGGAAACCCCCGAATCAAACCCGTTCTCCGGTACGCGTGACCCCGTCCCGTCCCATTCGGACCGTCCCGTCCGTGCGGCGCGATCCGCTGCCCACTCCCGCCCGTGCCGCGCCACCGGGCTGAGCTCAGTGGGCGCGGCACGGGCTTCAGCCGGCTGAAGCCCAGAGCCGACGCGTACCGCTCAGAGAGGGTCGGGAAGGACGGCCGCGAGATCGTCGGCCAGCAGGACCACCTGCCAGTTGCGGGCGCCGAAGCCGAGCAGGGTGTCGCCGACCGTGCGGGGGGTGACCTCGTCCGGCGGCGACCAGGCCAGCCGGCGCACGAAATCCGGGCTGATCAGGTTCTCCGGGGGAAGATTGTGCCGCTCGGCGGTGCCCACCACGATCTGCCGGCAGCGGGACAGCCGGGCCGCCGCGATCGGGTCGCGCTCGGCCCAGCGGTGCGGCGGGGGCGGCCCGTCGACCGGCTGGTTCACCGGCAGCGCGTCGTCCGGCAGGGACCGCGCCTGGTCCAGGGCGTCCAGCCAGATCCGGGCCAGCCGGCGCACCGACCGGCCGCCGAAACCGGGAATGCCCAGCAGGGTGCGCTCGTCCTTCGGATCGGCCTCGGCCGCCGCGACGATCGCCGAGTCGGGCAGCACCCGGCCCGGCGCCGTGTCACGGCGGGACGCCACGCCGTCCCGCGCATACCACAACGCGCGCACCCGGGACTGGGCGCGAGCGCCACGCACCCGGTGGATGCCCGAGGTGCGGCGCCACGGGTCGGGACGCACCCGCGGCGGGCGGTCCGCGCCGGCCACCAGGGCGGCGAACTCCTCGGCCGCCCACGCGGTCTTGCCCTGCCGGTCGAGTTCGGCGGCGAGCACGTCGCGCAGGTCGGTGAGCAGCTCCACGTCGAGCGCGGCATAGGTCAGCCAGGACTCCGGCAGCGGCCGGGTCGACCAGTCCGCCGCCGAATGGTGCTTCTCCAGCGAATAGCCGAGCAACTGTTCGGTCAGCGCCGCGAGACCCACCCGCTCGAATCCGGCCAGCCGGGCCGCCAGCTCGGTGTCGAACAGGCGGCGCGGGCGCATCCCCAGCTCGGCCAGACAGGGCAGGTCCTGGCTGGCGGCGTGCAGCACCCACTCGGTGTCGGCGAGCGCCGCGTCGAGGGTGCGCAGGTCGTCGAGCGGCAGCGGGTCCAGCAGCACCGTGCCGGACCCGGCCCGGCGCAGTTGGAGCAGGTAGGCGCGCTGGGTGTAGCGGTAGCCGGAGGCGCGCTCGGCGTCCACCGCCACCGGCCCGGTGCCGTCGGCCATCCGGGAGACGATCTCGGCCAGCTCGGCCTCGGTCTCCACCGGGCGGGGCGTGCCGTCACGGGGTGCGGTCAGTGGTGTCGCGGGGCGAGGATCCTCGGGACCGCCATCGGGGCCGCCAGAGTGCGGGCCGGGCGGCACTGGGTGCGGTCCGTCTCCTGCCGTGTCCGGCGAGTCCCGACGGCGCAGGGGTGCTTCGTCGGTCACTCCGTAACCGTACGGGGGTGTCACCCTTGCCGCGCGCAGCCGGGGTCCGGCGCGTCGATTCTTGATCTCCGGTGAAGTTCATCCGAACAGCGTTCCGGTCCGTACCACCTGTCGCAGCGCCGAGACCGGGGAGGCCGCGCCGGATGACCGCACCATTCGAACCCTTCACGCCCGCCAATGGATCCGGCGGGCGCCGGCGTGCCCAGGAGTGGTCCTGGGAGGACGACCGCTCCTGGAATCAGCAGCCCGCCTACGACCCCTGGTCGCAGCAGCAACCACAGCAACCGCAGTGGGCGGCGGAGCCCCAGCAGCAACCGCAGTGGGCGGCGGAGCCGCAGCAACAGTGGGCGGCCGGACCGCAGCAGCCGCAGTGGGCGCCCGAGCCGCAGTGGAACCAGCCGGTCCATGCGGCGCAGCCACAGCAGCCGGTCCACGAGCCGGCGCCGGCGGCGAAACGTGGCCGTGGCCGCACCGTCGTCATCGGCCTGGTCGCGGCGCTGCTGCTGGTCACCGGATGGCAGGCGTTCCGGGTGGAGACGATGATCCGCAGCAGCAGCGACCTGGCCTCCGCCGTCACCGCCGAACAGGGCCGCAGCCAGGAGCTGGAGAAGCAGCTCGCCACCGTCTTCGACCCGGAGGGCATCGCCCGCAGCGTGCTGCCCAGCGTCTTCCGGGTCCGGGCCGGCGACTTCACCGGCACGGCGTTCGCGGTCGGCCGGGCCAACGGGCGGACCAACCTGTTCACCAACTTCCACGTGGTCGAGGAGGTGTGGTCCGGCGGCGACCGTGCGGTGTCGCTGGAACGCGGCACCACCCGGATCAACGCGACCATCATCAAGGTGAGCGAGGGGCGGGACCTGGCGCTGCTGCGTACCAACCAGGACATCACCCCGCTCGGCGTGGCCGCGGACGAGGTGAAACCCGGTCAGCAGGTGATGGTCGTCGGCGCGCCGCTCGGGCTCGAGGACTCGGTCACCACCGGGGTGATCAGCGCGTACCGGCCGGACGCCGAGGACGGGCCGACCATCCAGTTCGACGCCCCGATCAACCCCGGCAACTCCGGCGGGCCGGTCGTCAACGCCGGCAAGCAGGTCGTCGGGCTGGCCACCGCCAAGGCGCGCGACGCCGAGGGCATCGGCCTGGCCATCCCGATCGAGACCGCCTGCAAGACCCTGGGCGCCTGCGGCAACGGCTGACGCCGCGGGCTCAGACGGGCAGGTGCCGGTCGGAGAGCGAGGACACCCCGGGCGGCGGCAGGCCGGCCGTGGACGCCAGCATCGCGCACCAGCCGTACAGATGGGCGCCGAAGTCGGCGGAGGTGGGTGTCCAGGAGGCGCGCACCTCCAGGTCGGCGGTCGGCGCCGGGCCGGCCAGCTCACCGAACCGGGTGGACGCCGTCTGGGTGACCGTGCCGCCGATCGCCGTGTACGCCGCCGCGTGCTGGTCCAGCCCGTCGGTCAGCCAGGTCCACGCCACCGCCGGCAGCAGCGGGTCGGAGGCGAGATCCTCCTCCAGCTCCGCGGTGATCAACGTGACCAGACGCAGATCGCCCCGCCAGGCGTCGTGCCCGGCCGGGTCGTGCAGCAGGATCAGCCGGCCGCTCGCCACCTCGTCACCGCCACGGAGCACGGTGGCGCTGAGGGCGAACGCGTACGGAGCGAGCCGCTGTGGCGCGGCGATCTCCTCGAGCAGGATCTCCGGCCGCGGCGACTCCGCGCGCAGCCCGGCGACGGCGCGGGTGAACGCCTCAGGGACAGCGGAGGGGGACGCCATGGGGGAAGCCTATGCCGATCTAGCGACGGTCCGGGGTCGGCACGCCGCCACGTCACCGCACTCACGTGGCACCATGGCCCGGTGACGGTTCTCCAGGATTCCCCCTTCGTTCGGGCGTGTCGTGGTCTGCCCGGCCCGCATACGCCGGTCTGGTTCATGCGGCAGGCCGGGCGTTCGCTGCCCGAGTACCGCAAGATCCGGCAGGGTGTCGGCATGCTCGAGTCGTGCCGCCGGCCGGACCTGGTCACCGAGATCACCCTCCAGCCGGTGCGCCGCCACAACGTCGACGCGGCCATCTTCTTCAGCGACATCGTGGTGCCGGTCGCCGCGGCCGGCATCGACCTCGACATCGTGGCCGGCACCGGCCCGGTGGTGGCCGAGCCGGTGCGCGCCGAGGCCGACCTGGCCCGCCTGCGGCCGATCGTTCCGGCCGACGTGGACTTCGTCACCGAGGCGGTGAAGCTGCTGGTCGCCGAGCTCGGCGAGACGCCGCTGATCGGTTTCGCGGGCGCGCCGTTCACGCTGGCCAGCTACCTCATCGAGGGCGGTCCGTCGCGGACCTATCTCAAGACCAAGGCGATGATGTACGGCGCTCCCGAACTGTGGAACGCGCTGCTCTCCCGGCTCGCCGAGATCACGCTGACGTTCCTGCGGGTCCAGGTGGACGCCGGGGTGAGCGCCGTGCAGCTGTTCGACTCGTGGGCCGGCGCGCTGTCCGAGGCCGACTACCGGCGGTATGTGATGCCGCATTCGGCCTCCGTCCTGAACGGTCTGGCCGGCGCCGGGGTGCCGCGCATCCACTTCGGCGTCGGCACCGGGGTGCTGCTGGAGGCGATGGGCGAGGCCGGCGCCGACGTGGTGGGTGTGGACTGGCGGACCCCGCTGGACGCGGCCACCCGGCGGATCGGCCCGGACCGCGCGGTACAGGGCAATCTGGACCCGGCGATCCTCTTCGCCGGGTGGGACGTGGTCGAGCGGGAGGCCCGCCGGGTTCTGGAGCAGGGCCGGGCGGCGCCGGGGCACGTCTTCAACCTGGGACACGGCGTGATGCCGGAGACCGATCCGGACGTCCTCACCCGTCTGGTCGCGCTGGTCCACGAGGCCTCCGGGTCGTAAGACACTGGGCGGTCGGGCCGGGTCGCGGAAGGCTCGCGTCACAGACGCGGACCCCACTGGCCGGGGTCCGCTGGGACCTGGGAGTGTGTGAAGCGTGCGGAAGCGGATCGCGGTCATCGGTGGCGGTATCGCCGGCCTGGCGGCCGCCGTGCGCCTGCGGGATGTCCACGCGGGCGCCGAGGTCGTGGTGTTCGAGCAGGCCGGCACCCTGGGCGGCAAGCTCCGGACCGGCGAGCTCGGTGGACGGGTGGTCGAGCGGGGCGCCGAGTCGTTCCTGAACGGTGGGCCGGACGGCGGTGAGTCCGCGGCGGTGGCCCTGGCCCGCCGGGTCGGCCTCGGCGACGCTCTGGCGCATCCGGCGGCCCGCCCCGCGGCGCTGGCCTTCGGTGGCCGCCTCGCCCCGATTCCCGGCGGGACGCTTGTCGGCGTCCCCGGTGACCTGTCCACGCTGGACGGTGTGGCGCGGCCCACGAGCGACGCGGACCGGGACACCGGCCGCCCGCTGCTGGCGCCCGGCGAGGACGTGGCGGTCGGCGCGCTGGTCCGGCAGCGGTACGGCGACGAGGTCGTGGACCGGCTGGTCGACCCGATGCTCGGCGGCGTCTACGCGGGCCGTGCCGACGAGCTGTCCCTGCGGGTCACCATGCCGCAACTGGCCCGCACCGCGGAGACCGAGCACACGCTGCGGGCCGCGGTCCGGGCCGCCCAGGCGGGTGGTCGCCGGGTTCCCGGGCGGCCGGTCTTCGCGACCGTGGAGGGCGGGATGAGCCGGCTGGTCGAGGCCGCCGCGGTGGCGAGCGGGGCACGGATCAGCGCGGGTGCGCCGGTGCGGGAGCTCACGCGTACCGGGAACGGGTCTTGGCTGTTGGTCTCCGGGCCGGTGCCGGCGCCGCGGACCGAGGAGTTCGACGCGGTGATCCTCGCGGTTCCGGCGAAGCCGGCGGCGCGGCTGCTGAGCGAGGTGGCGCCGGAGCCGGCCGCCGCGATCGCCGCCCTGGAGTACGCGAGCGTCGCGCTCGCCGCGATGGCCCTGCCGGCCGGGACCGCCCTGCCGGACCTCTCCGGTTTCCTGGTGCCGCCCGGCGAGGGCACCATGGTGAAGGCCGCCACGTTCTTCACCACCAAGTGGCCGCACCTGGCCCGCGAGGGCGGCCCGGTGATCGTGCGGGTGTCGCTCGGCCGGTCCGGCGAGCAGGAGCGGCTCCAGCAGGACGACGCCTCCCTGCTGGAGGTGGCCCACCGGGAGCTGAGCGGCCTGCTCGATGTGGAGCTTCCGGCGCCGGACGGGGCGTGGGTGCAGCGGTGGGGTGGCGGCCTGCCGCAGTACGCGCCGGGTCACACCGACCGGGTCGGCGCGGCGCGGGCCGGGCTGCCGGAGGGGCTGGCGCTGGCGGGCGCGGCGTTCGACGGTGTCGGCATCCCGGTGTGCGTGGCCAGCGGCGAGCGCGCCGCGGATGATGTGAGCACTTTCCTGAAGGAGATCTCATGAGCGAACAGCAGACCAACGCGGCGCGGATCAACGAGCTGAACGCGACCATCCGCTACACCATGTGGTCGGTGTTCCGGGTGTCCGCTCCGCTGCCCACGCTCCGCGACGAGGTGGCCGGCGAGGTGGACGCGCTCTTCGAGCAGTTGGCCGGCAAGGACGTGACGATCCGTGGCACCTACGACGTGGCCGGTCTGCGCGCCGACGCCGACATCATGGTGTGGTGGCATTCCGGCTCGCCGGACGCGCTTCAGGACGCCTACGGGCTGTTCCGCCGGACCGCGCTGGGCCGCCACCTGGCGCCGGTCTGGTCGCAGATGGCGCTGCACCGGCCGGCCGAGTTCAACCGCAGCCACCTGCCGGCCTTCCTGGCCGGTGAGGACCCTCGCGCCTACCTGTGCGTCTACCCGTTCGTCCGCTCCTACGACTGGTACGTGCTGCCCGACGAGGAGCGCCGTGCCATGCTCGCCGAGCACGGCCAGATGGCCCGGCCGTACCCGGACGTGCGCGCCAACACGGTCGCGTCGTTCGCGCTCGGCGACTACGAGTGGATGCTCGCCTTCGAGGCCGACGAGCTGCACCGGATCGTCGACCTGATGCGTGACCTGCGGGCTTCGAAGGCGCGGCTGCACGTGCGCGAGGAGGTCCCGTTCTACACCGGCCGCCGCCGCTCGGTCACCGAACTGGTGGCGAATCTTCCCTAGGTTCCGTGACAGAGCCTGGCCATCGGTACGTGGGGGATGCCGTCCTCCAGGAACTCCGGGCCGGTCGTCTCGAAGCCGTACCTCGCGTAGAAACCGGCGAGGTGCGCCTGGGCGTCGAGCGCGGCCGGCCGGTTGCCGATCACGCGCAGGGCCTCCTCGACGAGCCGCCCGGCCAGTCCGGCGCCGCGGGCGTCCGGCGCGGTCACCACCCGGCCGATGCGCTCCACCCCGTGGTCGCTGAGGATCCGCAGGTAGGCCCGCACGTGTTTGCCCTGAGCGAACCACACGTGCCGGGTTCCGGGTTCGGCGTCCCGTCCGTCCGGGTCGAGGTAGGGGCATTCCTGCTCGACCACGAAGACCTCGCTGCGCAGCTTGAGGATTTCGTAGAGGGTGGTGGTGTCCAGGTCGCGGAAGGACGCCACCCGCAGCTCGTCGTGAGGTTCGGGATGCACCGGCACAACATACGCGGCCGTCCGACGTTGTACCGGGTAGCTCCGGTTCTCGGGGAGCCGGGCCTCCCCCGATGACCAGGGCTAGGCTGGAGGACGTCATGATCAAACGCAGCAGACTGTTCGGCAACAAGACCCGGGTGACCTTCTGCCTCCCGGCCGGCGAGCCGCCCGGCCGGGTCAGCGTGGTGGGTGACTTCAACGACTGGCGGCCCGGCACGCACGAGCTCCAGGTGCGCCGCAACGGCACCCGTACGGTGAGCGTGCCTCTCGACCCGGGCCACTACAAGTTCCGTTACCTGGCCACCGGCGGCGTGTGGCTCGACGACGAGGACGGCAGCGAACTTCATCTATAAGCGGTCCGGCCGGGCCTGCGGGAAGATCTGCTTGACGCATGGCTGACGTAAAGCTGGCGATCATCTACTACTCGTCCACGGGCACCATTCACACGATGGCGCAGCGGCTCGCCGAGGCGGGTGAGAAGGCGGGCGCCGAGGTGCGGCTGCGCCAGGTGCCCGAGCTGGCGCCGGCCGAGGCGATCGCCTCCAACGCCGCCTGGAGCCGGCACCACGACCTGACCAAGGACGAGCCGAGGGCGGTCGCCGACGACGTGGTGTGGGCCGACGCGGTGCTCTTCGGCACACCCACCCGGTACGGCAACGTGACGAGCCAGCTCAAGCAGTTCATCGACACGCTCGGCCCGCAGTGGGCGCAGGGTCTGCTGGCGAACAAGGCGTACGCCGGGTTCACCGCGTCGATGACCGAACACGGCGGCCAGGAGTCGACCCTGCTGGCCCTCTACAACACGATCCACCACTTCGGTGGCGTGGTGGTGGCGCCCGGCTACACCGACCCGCTCAAGTTCGCCGACGGCAACCCGTACGGGGTCTCGCACGTCACCGGCGGCAGCAACGACGCCCCGCTCACCGAGGTCCAGCACGCCGCCCTGGAACACCTGGCGCGGCGCGTCGTCACCATCGGCGGGCGGCTGCGCGCCTGACGGTACGGTGCTGGGATGGCCGTCGACACGCAATTCGAAGACCTGCTCCGGCGGGTGCTCCAGACCGGCACGCCGAAGGGCGACCGGACCGGGACCGGCACGCTCAGCCTGTTCGGGGAGCGCCTGCGTTACGACCTCTCCCGGGGATTCCCGCTGATCACCACGAAGCGGGTGCACTTCAAGTCGATCGCGGTCGAGTTGCTCTGGTTCCTGCGCGGGGACACCAACGTCGCCTGGCTGCGGGAGCAGGGTGTCACCATCTGGGACGAGTGGGCGTCGCCCGACGGTGAGCTGGGACCGGTCTACGGCAAGCAGTGGCGGTCCTGGCCCACACCGGCCGGTGACGTGGACCAGATCACGCAGGTCGTCGAGACGCTGCGCAACGACCCGGACTCGCGGCGGAACATCGTCTCGGCCTGGAACGTGTCGGAGATCCCGGACATGGCCCTCGCACCCTGTCACGTGCTGTTCCAGTTCTACGTGGCCGACGGCCGGCTGTCCTGCCAGGTCTACCAGCGCAGTGCCGACCTGTTCCTGGGTGTGCCGTTCAACATCGCCAGCTACTCGCTGCTCACCATGATGATCGCCGCCCAGGTGGGCCTGGAGCCGGGTGACCTGATCTGGGTCGGCGGTGACGTGCACATCTACAACAACCACGTCGAGCAGGTGAAGGAGCAGATCGCCCGGGAGCCCTACCCGTTCCCGGCGCTCGAGATCAAGCCCCGCCCGAGCCTGTTCGATCACGAGTTCGCCGACTTCACGGTGGCCGGCTACCGGCATCATCCGCTGATCCCGGCCCCGGTCGCGGTGTGACCGGCCGGGCATGACGGTCCACATGATCTGGGCGGAGGCCCGGGGGCGCGTGATCGGGGCCGGCAACACGATCCCCTGGCGGGTGCCGGGGGAGCAGGCCGTCTTCAAGGAGCGGACCATGGGCGCGCCCGTGGTGATGGGCCGCCTCACCTGGGAGTCGCTGCCGAAGCGGCCGCTGCCGGGCCGGGAGAACATCGTCCTCACCCGGGATCCGTCCTGGGCGGCGGCGGGCGCCACGGTGGCGCACTCCCTCGACGAGGTGGGACACGACGACTTCTGGGTGATGGGCGGTGCCGAGGTCTACGCCGCCTTCCTTCCGCGGGCCGGGCACATCGTGCGTACCAGGATCGACATCGCCGTACCGGGGGACGCGTTCGCGCCGGAGCTCGGAGACGACTGGCAGGTCGCGAGCGCCACCGAGGTCCGGGCGCCGAACGGTGTCACCTACGTGGTCGAGGACCTCACCCGGACGGAGCTCACCCGGACGGAGCTCACTTCCCGGGCGTGAGCCGGATCGACAGGCTGTTCACGCAGTGCCGCGTGTTCTTCGGGGTGAAGCCCTCGCCCCGGAACACGTGACCCAGGTGTGAGTCGCAGTTGGCGCACCGGATCTCGGTGCGCACCATCCCGTGGCTGCGGTCGTCGATCTCCTTGACCGCGCCCGGGATGGCGTCGTCGAAGGACGGCCATCCGCAGTGACTGTCGAACTTGGTGTCGCTCGGGTAGAGCCGGGCGCCGCAGGCCCGGCAGTCGTAGACACCCGGCGTCTTGGTGTCGACGTACTCGCCGCTCCACGGCGCTTCGGTGCCGGCCTCGCGGAGCACCCGGAACTCGTCCGGGGAGAGGCGGATCCGCCACTCGTCCTCGGTCGTGGGTAGATCGGTTGTCATGCCATCCACCGTACGTCGCACGTGGCGTGCGCCGGAGGTGGTGATCGCGCCGGTTGAGAGGTCATGGAAGGTGCATCCCCGGCGACGTTCCGGCCGACCTGGCAGCAGGTGCTCGGCCATGGTCTCTACCTCGGCGCGGTGAGCGCGGTGGCGAGTGTCACGGCGGGGGTGATCGTGGCTCTGGCCTGGCCCGGGCGGGGCGGCCCGCCGGGCTGGGTGTGGCTCGTGCTGATCGCCGGGCCGCTGCTGCTCGGTGCGGTCGCCGGTCTGGTGGCCGGGCGGCGTACCGGTGTCGAGGTGGGCGCCGGCGGCATCCGTACCTCGTCCGTGTTCGAGGAGGGTGAGGCGCCCTGGAGCCGGGTGGTGGATCTGCGCGCCGAACGGCGTGGGCGCCGTTGTGTGGTCTCCGTCTACCTGGACACCGGGGCCAGCGTGCAGTTGCACGCCCCGTACAGCGGGGGATTGTTCGCGGCTGACCCGCAGTTCGAACTCAAGGTGTTCGCGTTGTCTCATTTGTGGCGGAGTCACCGATTCGGTGGTCTTCCTAGCTGAAGACCCGCCGGGGGGTGTTTGCGGGTAAAACGGGCAATTACCGTTAAGCTCCCGTGCGACCATGGAACCGTACCTTCAGCAACAGAACGGATACTCCTCATGAGCTTTTCGCGTCGGCTGGCCGCTGGTCTTCCCGCGGTCGGCGCCACTGTCCTCGCCGCTCTCGCCCTCGGTGCCACGCCCGCCGCGGCGGCCACTGCCTTCCCCGCTCTCGCCCGCGGCGCCACCTCCGCCGCGGCGGTCACCGACCTCGCCGGAAAAGCCGGTCACGCGGTCGTGGCGCCGAGCCCTGATCCGGGTGACCAGCGAGGGAACGCCGGGTACGGCGCCAGCGTGACCGAGTCACCGGCCGGACCGGGCGACAACGCCACCACGCCGCCCACGGCCCGCCCGGCCAAGACCACCGCCACCGTCAAGGCGGTGCCCACCACGGCCACCGCCACCACACCGACCCGCGGCAAGCCCGGCTACGGCGGCGAGAGCCCGGCGCCCAGCCCGAGCCCGAGCGTGCCGACCGGCAACGTCAACTCGGTCCCGCCGGCCGGGGTCAGCTCCGAGACCGCCACGCCCGCTCCGACCCGTACCACCGCGGGCGCGGGGGTCAGCTCCGGCGGCACCCTCCCGCTGACCGGCGCGCCCCTCGGCGGCACGCTGGCCCTCGGTGGCCTGATGGTGGCCGGTGGCGCCGCGGCCGTCTGGTACACCCGCCGTCGCCGCAACGCCTGAAATATCGCTATAAAGCGGTAGGAGGCCGTCCGGTTCGCCGGGCGGCCTTCCCGCGTCCCGGCGCATAGGGTGAAGGACATGCCGAAAGCCGCCGCGGAAGAGCACGAGATCGCCGGCCACACCGTGCGCCTGAGCAGCCCGGACAAGATGATCTTCCCGCAGCGCGGGTTCACCAAACGGGACGTCTTCGAGTACTACCTGGCCGTCGGCGACGGCATCCTGCGTGCCCTCCGCGACCGCCCCACCACGCTGCAGCGCTTCCCGGACGGCATCGAGGGCGAGATGTTCTTCCAGAAGCGGATCCCCACCCGCGGCGTCCCCGACTGGATCCGGACCGCACAGATCAAATTCCCGAGCATGCGTACGGCCGACGAGCTCAGCCCGGCAGACCTGGCCCACGTGGCCTGGGCCGCCCAGATGGGCACCGTGGTCTTCCACCCCTGGCCGGTCCGCGCCGCCGCCCCGGACGAGCCCGACGAACTGCGCATCGACCTCGACCCGCAACCCGGCACCGGCTTCACCGACGTGGTCGCCACCGCAGGCGTGGTCCGTGAGGTCCTCGCCGACCTCGGCTGGACCGGCTACCCGAAGACGTCCGGCGGCCGTGGCGTGCACGTCTACGTGCGGATCGAGCCACGCTGGTCGTTCATCGACGTGCGCCGGGCGGCCATCGCCCTGGCCCGCGAGGTGGAGCGCCGCAACCCGGCCGGCATCACCACCTCCTGGTGGAAGGAGGAGCGCGGCGAACGGGTGTTCCTCGACTACAACCAGATGGCCCGGGACCGCACCATCGCCTGCGCCTACTCGCTGCGCGCCAACGCCCGGGCCACCGTCTCCACCCCCGTCACCTGGGCCGAGCTGACCGACGCCGAACCGGACGACTTCGACCTGAAGACCGTGCCGGCCCGGTTGGCCCGCGACGGTGACCCGCACTCCGGCATCGACGACGTGGCCCACGACCTGACCCCGCTGCTGGAGTGGGTGGAGCGCGACGAACGGGACGGGCTCGGCGACCTGCCCTACCCGCCCGACCACCCGAAGATGCCGGGCGAGCCGAAACGGGTGCAGCCGTCCAAGGACCGCGACCTGAAGCGCTGAGGACCCGGCACGGGCGGCGACCCGGACTCGCATGATCGAATGCCGGTCACGGGCTGTCGCGGACCGCTCACCTCGGGCACCATGACCACATGCACGCGCTGCTCACGCTGCCGAGACTCGTCTATCGCGCGGTGGTCTGGCTCGCCAACTCGCCGAAGACCCTGCTCCTGTCGTACTCGATGCTGATCGTCATCTGCGCCACCCTGTACGACCACTTCGAGGAGGACACCACGTTCGGCGACTCGATCTGGTGGGCCGTCGTCACCGCGTCCACGGTCGGCTACGGCGACATCTCACCCAAGACGTGGCAGGCCCGCGTGATGGCCGGCATCCTCATCTCGGTCATGGTGCTGCTGGTCATCCCGCTGATCACGGCCCACTTCGCCAGCAAGCTGATCGTCGACACCGACGCCTTCCGCCACGAGGAGCAGGAGGAGCTCAAAGACAACCTCCGGCGTGTACGGACACTGCTGGAGGAACTGGCCGTCCGTCAGGGAGTGATCACTTCGGAGGACAGCGCAGACCCTCCGCCGGCATCTTCAGATCCAGCAGGTAACCGTCCACCGCGTCCTTGATGCACTCGGTCGACGGGTAGGCGGTGTGCCCCTCACCCTCCCAGGTGAGCACCTGGCCGACACCGAGCATGTTCGCCAGATCGGCGGTGTTCTCGTACGGCGTCGCCGGGTCACCGGTCGTGCCCACCACCAGGATCGGCGGCGCACCCTCCGCCTTGCCGGCCGGGTACGGGTCCCGCCCTCCACCCCAGTACGCGCACGGCAGCATCCCGACCGCCAGCGCCGCGCCGAACAGCGGGTACCTGGTCCGCCACTCGTTCTGCAGCCGGCGGATCTCCTCGACGCCCGGCGCCTTCTCGTTGTCCGTGCAGTTCACCGTCAGGTTGGCGTCGAACAGGTTGGAGTAGGTGCCGTCCGGTTCGCGTTCGGCGTACTGATCGGCGAGCTTGAAGATGCCGGTGGCGTCACCGGCCTGGAGATCGTCGATCGCGTTGGCCAGGTCGGTCCAGCCCTGCTCGGTGTAGAGCGACGAGATCAGCCCCAGGAACACCCAGCCCGCCGTGGCGTCCCGCCCGTCCGGCCCGCGCACCGGCGACGTCTCCGCCTTGGCGAGCGCGTCGGTCACGGCGCCCCGGGCGTCCGGCGCGATCGGGCAGCGGCCCGAATTCTCCGAACACCACTTCGTGAAATTGGTGAACGCCCGCTCGAAGCCCTTGGCCTGCTGCTCCGAACCCTGCGCGAAGGTCTCCGTCGGGTCGACCGCACCGTCCAGCACCAGCGCCCGCACATTCTTCGGGAACAGCTGCGCATAGGTGGCGCCGAGCAACGTGCCGTACGAATACCCCAGGTAGGTGAGCTTCTCGTCGCCGACCGCGGCACGCAGCGCGTCGAGGTCGCGGGCGGCCTGCTCGGTGGAGAAGTCGGTCAGATCGTCGCCGTACTTCGTCGCGCAACCGTCGGCGACCTTCTTGTTGATCGCCGCCACCGCGTCGAACTCGGCCTGGCTCACCGGGTCCGGGTCGGCCGCGAAGCTGGCGTCCTGATCCTTCGGGGCGATGCACTTGACCGGGCTGGACCGGCTCACCCCGCGCGGGTCGAAGCCGACGATGTCGAACCGGTTGGTGATCTCGGTGGGCAGACCGCCGAGCGCCTCGCCGAACGACAGATAGACCGCCAGGTCGACGCCCGAGCCACCCGGGCCGCCCGGGTTGAGCAGCAGCGAGCCGATCCGGTCGCGCTGCTTCTCGGACCGGATCCGGATGAGCGAGATGTCGTACTTCTCCGCGGCGCCCGGCTGGGCCCAGTCCTCCGGCACCTGAACCGTGCCGCACTCGTAGACCATCCCGGGAGCGGACCGGCCCACCAGGTCCCGTGGCACCTCGGGGCAGGCCCGCCATGCCACCGAACCCGCCGGGGCGGACTCGGACGTGCCGGCGCCCGAGCGGGCCGGCGCGCCCGCCCCCTCCGGCGCGAACGACGGCAGGGTGCAGCCGGTGGCCGTGACCAGGACGGCGAGGGCTGCGACGGCCAGGCGTGAGCGACGATCCACGCACCGACCCTATCCGGTCGATGCCCGGACGGCCCTCAGCGGCTGGTGAGCACCTCGGCCAGCTCGAACCGCACCGGGCGCTCCAACTGCTCGTACGTGCAGGTCAGCGGGTCCCGGTCAGGCCGCCACCGTTCGAATTGGGCGGTGTGCCGGAACCGGAGGCCCTCCATGTAGTCGTAGCGGACCTCGACCACCCGTTCCGGGCGCAACGGCGTGAACGACAGGTCCTTGCCCGCGTTCCACCTGCTCACCTCGTTCTTCCGGGGGGTGCGCTCGCCCTGCTCGTGCGCCGCCCAGTTCCACGGATGTCCCTCGAACGTGGTGACCAGCGGCTGCAACTCCGCGAACAGCTCCTCGCGCACCTTCATCGGGAACGAGCCGATCACCCCGACACTCACCAGGACACCGCGGTCGTCGTGCAGCCCGAGCAGCAGCGACCCGATCCGGTTCTCGGCCGACTTGTGCACCCGATAGCCGGCCACCACACAGTCCGCCGTCCGCTTGTGCTTGATCTTCGACATCACCCGTTTGTCCGGCTGGTACGTCAGATCACGGCCCTTCGCGATCAACCCGTCCAGGCCGGCGCCCTCGAACTCGGCGAACCACCGGCGGGCCGTCTCCAGATCGTCGGTCGCCGGCGTCACGTACACCGGAGGTTCGGCGTTCCCGAGAATCCCGCTCAGACGGGCACGGCGCTCGCTGAACGGCAGCTCGGTCAGATCCTCGTCGCCGAGCGCCAGCAGATCGAACGCCACGAAACTCGCCGGAGTCTGCTCGGACAGCAGCGTGACCCGGCTGGCCGCCGGATGGATGCGCTGCTGGAGCGCCTCGAAATCCAGCGTGTTGCGCTCGGTGTCGGCGACGATCACCTCGCCGTCGATCACCACCCGCTCCGGGAAGTTCGCCAGCACCGCGGCGACCACCTCGGGAAAATAGCGGGTCATCGGCTTCTCGTTGCGGCTGCCGATCTCCACCTCGTCGCCGTCGCGGAAGACGATCGACCGGAATCCGTCCCATTTGGGCTCGTAGAGCTGACCGGGCGGGATCTCCGCGACGGGCTTGGCGAGCATCGGCTTGACCGGCGGGTTCAGCGGGAGCTGCATCCGATCAGTCTGCCCCCTCCGGCCCGCGCCGGCTGCCCCATCAACGGACGGAGCCCGCTCCCCGCGGACCGAGTCCGTTCCTCCGGCCCGCGCCGGCGCCGTCAGCGGACGAGCAGCTCCACCAGTCTGGTCAGCTCGGCCTTCGGATCGGCGGTCAGGCCCATGTGGACCGGCCCGGCCCGCAGGATCGTGCTCCGCGGCGCCACCAGCCAGCGGAACCGCTCACCCAGCCGCATGTGCTCGGCGGCCCCGCCACCCGCGCACGTCCGGTCCCAGGCGTCCAGCGCCGCCCGGATCGCCGCCACATCGGCCGACGGGTCCAGCGACCGCAGCCGGGACTCGTCCAGGTGCGTCCGCGCCGACAGGAAATCGTGCCGCTGGCAGTAGAGCAGCACCCCGACGTTGATCAGCTCCCCGCGCTCGACCCGGGGCATCGCCTGGATGACCGCGTACTCGTAGGGGATCACGGCAGCCACGCCTCCGGCCGCTCGGCCCGGCGCGACAGATGACTCAGATAGGCGGCCCGGTCGCCGTTCTCCAGCCACTCCTGGGGCACCATGGCGATCACCTCGGCCAGCAGTTCCGGCGTGATCCGCGCGGCCAGCGCCGGGCCCTCGGCCGCCAGCTCGTGCGCGAAGGGCCTCAGCACGTGGTCGTCCCACCGGTAGGGCCGGTTCACCACCTGCTCGGCGCGCGGCCAGTTGTGGTGGAAGTAGAGCGTCGCCCCATGATCGATCAGCCACAGCTCGCCGTGCCAGATCAGCAGGTTCGGATTGCGCCAGCTGCGGTCCACGTTCTCCACGAACGCGTCGAAGGCGATCACCCGGCTCGCCAGCCCGGCATCCACCGGGTGCGCCACCGGGTCGTACCCGAGCGAGCCCGGCAGGAAATCCATCCCCAGGTTGCCCCCGGCGCTGGCCTTGATCAGCTCCTGGACCTCCTCGTCCGGCTCCGCCCGCGCCACCACCGGATCCAGCTCCACCCGGGCCAGCTCCGGCACCGGCAACCCGAGCCGCCGCGCCAGCTCCCCGGCGATCACCTCGGCCACCAGCGCACGCGGCCCCTGACCCGCCCCGCGAAACTTGACGACATAGGTCCCGAAATCGTCGGTCTCGACGATGCCGGGCAACGACCCACCCTCCCGCAAGGGCGTCACATAACGGATGGCGGTGACCTCACGCAACACGCCACTCACCCTACGGACCACGATTTCGTACGCGGTGCGCCGCCCCGCCGAACCCGGACCGTCCCGCCCGCTCCACGCCTGCCCCTGCCCACGTCCCGGCCGCAGCGCGACCGCCGGGCTTGAGCGCCCCCTCACCCGGCCCCGCGCTCGAGGCCCGGATGCGCCGGACGGCACGCACGTAGGGCTCCGCGTGATCGCTCGCGGGAATCCCTCGCCGAGCACTGGCAGAGTTCGCTGAAAGGTTGTAAGCATGTAATCAGGTAAGCGAGGGAGGTAGTCATGCGAGTCCGTTTCGCTCCGCCCGGTGGCCGCTCCGAGCCGCCCAGCGCCGACGACGCCGCCGCCTGGATCACCGGCGCGGTTCCCGACGGCTGGTTCACCGAGGCCCCCGAGGTCGTCATCGACCGCGACGAGATCATCATTTGGGGGCGGCTGCCCCGCCCCGACCTGCCGGAGGACGCCACCGATGCCGACCGGGCCGCCGGTCAGGCCGGGCGGATCGCCCAGTTCCGGGAGGACACCCGGGAGGCACGGATCCGGGTCGCCCGCCAGGTCGAGCACCGCTACCAGCGCAAGGTCGCCTGGGGTGCCCGATGCGGGGACGCCTCGGAGCTCTTCACCCACCTGTCCGCGCCGGTGATGACCCGGCTGCGGCAACCCGAGCGCCAGGTCCTCGACACCCTGGTCGACGCCGGTGTGGCCCGTTCCCGTTCGGAGGCGCTGGCCTGGTGCGTGAAGCTGGTCGGCCGGCACACCGAGGAGTGGCTGGGCGAGCTCCGCGCGGCGATGACCCAGGTCGACGAGCTCCGCCGCCGGGGCCCGGAGGCCTGAGCAAGCGGCCACCGTCCAGGGCGGGCCCGGCGCCGAAGCCTGCCGGAGGAGACATTCGGCGCCGGCCCGTCGGCGGCACGCTCGCCACGGGAGGCGATGCGGGTTCACGGTGATCGGCCGGTCGCGGCAACCAGCGCGATCCGGCACGTGAGCGGGCGACCGACCGCTCAAGCCCCGCAAACAGTCCTCGCCGAGGGGATTGTCCGAACATTGGCTGTTCCTGTTCGGCTGTTGGTGGGTGTTGTCTCGAGCGTTCCGGGGCGGCGTTCAGTGCCGGCTGTGTGGTTCTGGTTGGTAGGTGTTGTCTCGAGCGCTTCGGGGCGGCGTTCAGCGCCGGCTTTGTGGTTCTGGCTGGTCGTGGGTGCTGCAACAGACGCAGCGAGGCGGCGCTCAGCGCCGGCCGTGCGGTCGTGGGCGGATCAAGGGCCGGGGGAGGCGCGCGGCGCGTGATCGGATCGCGTGGCAGTATGGTCCGATCATGGGCCGGGAAACGGCGAACCGCCCCGGCACCGGAGGATCGGCGACGAGGCGGCTCGGGTCTGTGGGCCATCGTGGGGGATGGCTGCCTGGGAGCGCTCCCACGACGGACGTTACCGCATATTCGCGGGCCTGAAAAGACCTCCCGGCCGACGGCTTGATGGCCCGGCAATTGCGACATGCCAGAACGGGCAATTTGCACTGGCCACCGCCATGACGACAGAATGAATGCGACGACGACCATTCGCGGCCAGGACCGGCGCGAGCGTCAGCCGAATAACGTCGCTGTAGGAGCGAACAACCATGGCCAAGCAGATAATTACCGTTCTGACCGACGACCTCGACGGGGGTGATGCCGACCGCACCGTCGAATTCGGTCTCGACGGGGTCAACTACACCATCGACCTGTCCGAGAAGAACGCCGGTAAGCTGCGCAAAGCCTTGGAGCCGTTCCTCTCCGCGGCCACCCGTCTGGGTCGTAACGGCAACGTTCCGGCTACTGCCCGGCGAGCTGTCCCGACGGTGTCGAGCCGTTCCAGCCGCGACCAGAATCAGGCCATTCGCGAGTGGGCCAACAAGAACGGCTACCCGGTCTCCGAGCGGGGCCGGATCCCGAGCAACGTGGTCGAGGCCTACCACAACAAGCGCTAGAGCGTTCGGTGCGCGGCGCCGTCCGGGTTTCCGGGCGGCGCCGCTCCGTCTCCTGTGGACGGTCGGGCGGGGCTCTGACCTCAGCGGTGGGCGTCGATAGCGGGCGGGTTCGGCGCTATTCCGGTTCAGCGGACCGGGAACGAGGCGGCCGCGATCGACGGGAAAGCCCGCCCCGGCCGAGGGAAATCCTGCCGGTAAAGGAGCGTTAACCGGCCGGGAATGAGACGGTACCGGCCCGACGTAACGGCGTCGACCGGAAACCGGCCCGCACTTCGCCCCGGCACCGGTCCGGCGAGCCCGAAAAGGGCATCCGCGGGCCCCGGACCGGAAAACGCCGGAAAATAACCGAAGATTCAACACCGCCGTACGGGGTAGCCGAACACTCATGCGTGTAGTGATCGTGGGTGCCACCGGTAACGTCGGCACCGCCCTGTTGCGGCGTCTCCACGCCGAGGACGACATCGAGGTCACCGGAGTGGCCCGTCGGCCGCCCGCGCCCACCGCGCCGTACGCCGGACCGGACTGGCACTCGGTCGACGTCGGGTCCGACGATGCCGCCGGCCGGCTCACCGGGATCTTCACCGGGGCCGGCGCCGTGGTGAACCTGGCCTGGCAGATCCAGCCCAGCCACGATCCGCGCCGGCTCTACCGGACCAACGTGCTCGGCAGCCGGGCCGTCTTCCGGGCCGCGCTCCGGGCCGGTGTCCCGTCGCTGGTGCACGCCTCCTCGGTGGGCGTCTACGCGCCCGGCCCGAAGCACGCCTACGTCCGCGAGACGTGGCTGCGCGCCGGGGTGCAGGAGTCGTCGTACAGCCGGCACAAGTCGCTGGTGGAACGGATCCTCGACGAGATCGAATCGGACCATCCGACGCTCCGGATCGTCCGCCTGCGCCCGGGGCTGATCTTCCAGCGGGAGGCCGGCACCGAGATCGCCCGGTACTTCGCCGGGCCGCTGCTGCCCGCCCGGCTACTGCGGTTCGGCCGGCTGCCGGTGGTGCCCCGCAACCCCGGACTCCGTATGCAGGCGGTGCACGCCGACGACGTGGCCGACGCCTGTCTGCGGGCGTTGCGGGCCGACGTGCGGGGCGCGTTCAACATCGCGGCCGGGCCGGTCCTCGACGCCGAGGTGGTCGCGCGGGCGTTCCACGGCGTCGCTCTGCCCGTACCAGGACTGCTTCTGGAGGGTGCCGCCGCGCTCACCTGGCACCTTCGCATGCAGCCGGTGGACCGCGGATGGGTGCGCCTGGCGCTGAAAGCGCCGTTGATGAGCTGCGACCGGGCCGCCGCCGAACTCGGCTGGGCGCCGCGGACCGACGCGCTCACGGCGCTGCGCGAGCTGATCGCCGGCATGGCCGGTCACGCCCACACCGACAGCCCACCCCTGACGGCCGATCCCACCCGTCCCGGCCGTCTGGGCGGCCTGCTGCGCGGCCGCCTCCCCGGCACCGGCGACCCCTACTGACCCCTACTGACCCCTTCACAAAACGGACCACTCACCCCTACGGCGGTGCACTGGACGCCTGGCTGCTGCTGGCGATGCTGGCGGACGGCAAGGACGACACCGTCGGGGCTCGGGAGGCGCTGCGCCGGGCGCTGCGGGTGGCCGG